>JBGQHV010000091.1:0-12815 GCA_041498155.1 Gemmatimonadota bacterium
ATCGTGTCCACCCGGGGAGCGGTGCTGCCGACCACCGCCGAATCCGTGAGCGAATCAGCAGGAGAGACCTGCAGGATCGCACCGGTTCCGCAACCGGGACCGCATAGGTCGTCCAGCCGGCAGGTAGCGGCGACGACACATAGCGCGGCGATGGCGAGTCCCCGAAGGCGGGGCGGCGGTAGAGTGTTCATGGAGCGTTCAGCGCCGATCGCGGAGGTCCAATGCGCCGACTCGGAATCGAACCGAGAACCTACTGATTAAGAGTCAGTTGCTCTGCCAATTGAGCTATCGGCGCGCGGGGCGGAAACATCGTCAGGCCACTCCCGTTCCGCAAGGGAACTCCGCGCCGGATGCGGCGGCCGCGAGCCACAGCCCACGACCGCCGCCAGGCAGGCTGTTACGACGAGGATTTCTGCGTGGGATTCACGATGCTGCCATCCATGGCGTTCACGTACACCTCGGTGGCGGCCGACTTCGCCGGCTCCCGAATCGCGAACGACCACACCAGCTTGCCACGCCGGCGCTCCAGCACGATCGCCTGCAAGGTGCCGTTCGGCACCCGGGCAAACGCCAGCGCCCGCGCCGAATCCTCACTCACCTTCACCTGCGACAGGAGAGAATCCGGAACCGTCCGGCGGATCGACGCCTGCTTGTGCGTCGTGTCGGACGGATAGGACTGCTGCGCGACAGCCGCGCCTGCGACCCCGACCAGGAGCAACGCGGCCAGGGTGAAGGGGGCGACGGATTTCATGAGAAATCTCCTTCCGAAATATGCCCGTCACGAGCGCCCGGAAGCTGCGAGGGAACCGGACGGGCGCTGCGATTGATGCTGCACGTACCAACGGAACCTTGAACCCGTGCACTTCCGAAAGGGTCCGAGCCCGTTGTGCCTCCTTGTCCTCGGCCACCGCGATGTGCGTGACGCTGGTCACTCGATGGTGGTGCGTTCCCCGCCCACTCAGCGGCTCTCCCGCGCGTCCACTCTCTCACGCGATGTGGCGTCGCGGGACCGGTCGAAATGCGGCTTCTCGACCAGCGCGTAGAACACCAGGATGGCGCCCTGGGCGAACAGCGCCGCGAGTAACCCCGGGAGCGACGCCGCCAAGAGCGCCGCCCCATACGCATGGAGGTAGCCCACCGTGTACATCGGGTTCCTGAAGAAGCGGTACGGGCCCGCGCGCACCCGGGTGACCGCAGAAGCATCCACGAAGAAGTTGGCCCAGTAGTAGGCGTCGCCACCGAGCGTGGCGCGCGCCCACAGTTTCGTCGCGATGCCCACGATCACGAGGAGGGTTCCGGCTACGACCATCATACTCCGCGGCCAACCACCGGGCAGCGTATGCCAGCCCACGAGACACGCGGCGATGAGGCCCACCGCGTCGTTGGTCATCAACAGCGACGCCATACGCCGAAAACGGCTGAACCCCTCGTCCTGACCGACGGTTCGAGTGAAGTGCTGGCTGCGCTCCTGCTGCCACAACGCGAACCCGACGTACAGGACGTAGGCCAGCCGGCTCGCCACGGCGTATCCCAAGGCCAGCCACCCCCACACGGGCGCGATCACGATCGGGCCACCACTGGCATCCGGTGTTCCACTCCGGTACCCTGAGACATGCTGCTCGGCGAGACGGTCGGCGTCGCCCTGGACGCCCTGCGGGTCAACAAGCTACGCTCGCTGCTCACCATGCTCGGCATCGTCATCGGCGTCGGCGCGGTGATCACGATGGTCGCGCTCGGCTCAGGGGCCCAGCACGCGGTGCAGGACCGGATCGAGCGGCTCGGGCCCACCCTCCTGAACGTGTTTTCGGGACAGGATTTTCGCGGCGGTGTCGCGGTCAGCGGCGCAGCGCACCTCACCTATGCCGACGCGCTCGCGCTCACGCGGGATGCGCGCTACATCGACGGCGTCGCCCCCGAGCTGGAACGCGGCATGCAGATCGAGTACGGCAACCAGAACATCAACCAGGACATCATCGGGACGACCCCGAACTTCGTCACCGTCCGGAGCTACCCGCTCATCGCGGGCCGGATGTTCACCGCGGGCGAGAACGCCGCCCGCCGCCGCTACGCCGTCCTGGGCGTGCAGATCCCCGCCCAGCTCCACGCCGACGGCCGCGCCATGCTCGGCCAGGAGATCCGGATCGGCGGTATGCCCTTCACCGTGCTGGGCGTATTGAGCGAGAAGGGCTCCGGCCCCGGCAGCTCCGACGATGACGTCCTCGTCCCGTTCGAGACCGCGCGCTATCGCCTCATGGGCACCGACCGGCTCCGGACCATCACGGTGAAGGCGGTCGACGTCAACTCCATGACCCTCGCGATGATCGAAATCGAGCGGGTGCTGCGCCGTCAGCACAAGCTGCGGCCCGGCACCGACAACGACTTTCGCATCCGCAACCAGCGCGACGTGCTGGCGACGCTCGAGCAGACGACGCAGACCTTCAAGTACCTGCTCGCCGGCGTCGCGGCCGTGAGCCTGCTCGTGGGCGGCATCGGCATCATGAACATCATGCTCGTCTCGGTCACCGAGCGCACCCGCGAGATCGGCGTGCGCAAGGCCATGGGCGCCACGAAACTCAATATTCTGTTTCAATTCGTGGTGGAGGCGGTGGTGCTGTGCCTGGTGGGCGGCATGATCGGCATCGTGCTGGGTACCCTCGGCGCCATCGTCCTGTCTCTGCTCGCGCACTGGAATACGCTCATCTCACCCATCGCCATCCTCTTGGCCTTCTGTTTCAGCGCCGTGGTCGGACTGTTCTTCGGGATCTGGCCCGCGCGGCAAGCGGCTCGTCTGGATCCGATCGAGGCGTTGCGGTACGAGTAGACGCGACTGGTTCCGCCGCGCGGCGATACACGTCCGCGCCGAACGTCGCCAACCCCGGTCGCCCGGCGTACCCCAGATACGGCAGGCCGAACACGTCCTCGAGGCTGCGCAGCAGCGCATAGTGGTTGTAGGGCTCGTCCGAGACGGTCCCCGGCGCGATGAACGGCGACACCAGCACCGCCCCGGTACGCCCGCCCCCCGGACCGGCGATGCCGGGATGCTCGACGTTCGGCCCCGAGGGCTCGTCGCAACACGCCGACGCATCCACGCCACCCGCCTCGTCGAACATCACGATGAGCAGCCCGTCGCGGAACGCCGGGGCGTGCATGATCAGCGGCACCCAGTGTGCGAGGAATCGGTCGGCGGCGGCGAGTCCGCCCGGCTCGCCATCGGCGCACTCCCGGTCGTGGCCGTCGTGACACAGATTGGGCACGATGAACGAAAAATTGGGCGTGCTATCGGCGAACCGCAGATCGGACGCCAGCCGGCCCAAACTCACCACATTCGTGCGGCAGAAGCTCGAGTCGATGATCGCGTGGAAATACATGAAGGGATCGTGCCTGGTCGCGTACTGATCGTTGGCCGCGGCGTGCTGCGTTCCGTCGGGGGCGCCGATCGGGGGATGACCGCAGGTGGCGGGCTCCCGCCGCGGATCCTTCCCCATGTCCTCCATGTATCCCTTCCACGTGCGGTGCCGCGCCGTGAGCTGGTTGGCGATGGTGGAGACGTGGGCCGGGTAAATGCACCCGCGCCCGATGGGCTGCCCGTCCGGCGCGATGCCCGTCTCGGCGAACTCCCGGTAAGTCCGGCAGTCCCCCTGCGTCTCGGGATCGGGGGCGATGCCGCTGATCATCGCGATGTAGTTGTCGAGGCTCAAGTGCCCGATGCCATAGTATTGGCGCAACAGCGCGCCCGACGCGACCATCGTGTCGGCGAGGTACGGTGCAGCGCTATGGTCGCCGAACGTGGTCTCGTAGCCCTGATTCTCGAGCACGATGACGAAGACGTGCCCGATGGGCGGCGGTGCGATGGCCTGGCGAGCCGGTGCTCGTGACCGGCCGCACGCGACGGCCACGAGCACCGCAAGCACAGCTGCTGACTTCACCGGACTAGTGCGCCTCGTGCCCGACCCCGACGATGCTGCCATCGAGGGCGTTCACGTTCACTTCGGTAATGCCGGGCTTCCCGGCGATCTTGATGTCGAACGACCAGATCAGCTTCCCGTGCTCCCGCTCCAGCTCGAGCGCCTGCACGGTGCCGCCCGGCGCACGCGCCAACGCCAGCCCGCGCGCCGAATCCTCACTCACCTTCGCCTGCGCGCGCAAACTGTCCGGGACCTCTCGCGCGTACGCCGGCGCCGCCGTGAGCCCGGTATCAGCGGCGGGCTGCTGCGCCGCGGCCGCCCCACCCCCCAAGAGCAGGGCAGTCGCCAAACCAAACGCGATTCGATTCGTCGTCATGATTCCTCCTTGAGAGAGTACGCTCTCCCCTGAACGGCGTGGGTCAGAGCCTGAATTCCGCATGCTGCCCGAGGCGTCCGGCCGGATCGAGCAGGCGATACAGTGCCGGCAGCACCAGGAGCACGACGGGCCCCGACAGCACGAAGCCGCCGATCACCGCGATCGCGAGCGGCTGCATCAACTGGGACCCGTGGCCCAGCGCGACGGCGAGCGGCGCCAGGGCGAACGCCGTGGCGAGGATCGTCATGGCGACCGGCCGCAGCCGGCGGCGCGACGCGCGGGCCCACGCGTCGACCGGGTCCGTCCCCCGCCCCAGCTCGAGCCGCCCTTCGTGGATCACGAAGATCGCGTTCTCCCCCACGATGCCGACCATCATGATGGCCCCGACGTAGCTCGAGATATTGAGCGTCTGTCCCGTGAGGATCAGCGCGAGCAACACTCCCGCGAGCACGGCAATCGCGCACGCCGAGGTCACGACCGGCGCGCGCCAGTCGCCGAACTCGAACAGCACGACCAGCGAGACGAGCACCAGACTGCCGAGCAGGACGTAGAACAGCCCCCGGAATGAATCCTCCTGCTGCTGGAACTGCCCGCCGTACTGGATCGTCATGTCCGGCGCGAGCCGCACGCTGCGCGCGATCCGGCTCCGGATGTCCGCGATGGCACTCCCCAGGTCACGGCCGGACAGCCGCGCCGTGACCCCGATGAACGTCTTGAGATTCTCCCGGTCGATCTCTGCCTCGGGGGCCCCCGTGCCGATGGTCGCGATGGCGGACAGCGGAATCAGGGCCGCCGGCGCCGATGCGGCGCGCACCGGCAGGTCGCCCAACGCCCCCTCGTGCCGGGTGAAGACCCGCAGGTCATACAGGCGGTCGCCCACGCTGATCTGGTCCACCACGGTGCCCGTCACGGCGGGCTCGATGGCGGCGTGGATGTCCGTCGTGGACAGCCCGTAGCGGGCCGCCGCGGACGCATTGACCCGGATATCCAGCGCCGGCCCGGCGATGACGATCCCATCGAACGCGTCCTCGATGCCCCGCACGCTGTCCAGGATCTGCGCGATCTGGCGCGCCTTCGCCTCGAGCTGGGCGGGGTCGGTCCCGAAGATCTTGATGTCGATCGGTTGCGGCACACCGCCGGTCAGGTCGCCGATGTTGTCCTCGAGCAGCTGCCCGAAATCGGTGCGGATCGCGGGCTCCGCCGCCTGGATGCGGACCCGCAAGTCGTCCATCACGGTCTCGATGTCGCGACGCTCGCCACGCGGTTTGAGCGTGATGACGTAGTCGCCGCGGTTCGGCTCCGTAATGAAGAAGCCCAGCTGCGTCCCGGTGCGCCGCGAGTAGCTCGTGACGTCCGGCAGCGCCCGGATGATCTTCTCGGCTTCGTCGAGCATCGCATCGGTGTCGGTCAACGACGTGCCGGGTGGGGTCCAGTAGTCGAGGATGATCGCTCCCTCGTCCATTTGCGGCAGGAAGTCGGTCCCGACGCTGCGGTAGAGCACCGCCATGACGACGATGCAGGCGCCCAGGGCGGCCGCCGTCAGCCCACCATGATGGATGCACGCCGTCACGACGCGCTCGTAGCCGCGCAGGAAACGAGACGGCGCCCCCCCTTCGGAGGAGGCGACGGGCGCGGCCGGCCGTTCCGGCCCGAGCCCGATCCAGCCGATCGTCACCGGGACGACGAGCGCGGCGATCAGGAACGACACGCCCAGGGCCAGTGCCATCGTCAAGGCGAGCGGCTTGAAGAACGCGCCGACGACGCCCGCCAACAGCGCGAACGGCAGCAGGATGACCGTGGTGGAGAGGCTCGATCCGACGATCGCGGGGAGGAGGTCGGTGAGGCCCCGCTCCACTGGGTCCCCCGCCCGACCCTCGGCGCGGTGGCGCTCGATGTTCTCGACCACGACGATCGCGTCGTCCGCAATGAGACCGATCGCCGCCGCGATGCCCGCCAGGGTCATCAGATTGATCGTCTGGCCCGTGATCCCCAGCGCGAGACCGACGATCGCCACGGTGAGCGGGATCGCCGCCACGGCCACGAGTGTCAGACGGAAGGTCCGCAGGAACACCAGCAGCACGAGGCCGGCGAGCACGACGCCGATCAGAATCGCGTCCCACGTCCCGTGCACCGAATCCGTCACGAAGCGCGCCTGATCGTAAAACGTGGTCCAGCGCACGTCGGGCGGCAGCAGCTGCGGCTGCTCGCGGAACATCCGCTGCACACCCGCGGCGATGGCGACGGTATTCGCGGACGGCTGGCGGATGAGGTTCAGCAGCACGGCCGGCTGGCCGTCCGCGGTGGTGCGGATGTAGGAGACCTCGTCCGCCACCTTGACCTCACCCAGCTCGGCGAGCGTCGCCGGCGGTCCCGACGCGACGGGCACGGCGATGCGGCCCAGCCCCGCGAGATCCTGCACCCGGCCGTCCACCAGCGTGAGGTAGAGCTCGTGGTTCTGCTCGGCGAGCCCGGCGGACAGGACGGTGTGGTTTTGGCGAACGGCGTCCACCACGTCTCCGGCAGCGAGGCGCCGCGCGGCGAGCTGGCGCGGGTCGAGCCACACCTGAAACTCGCGCCGCCGGCCGCCCTGGATCTGGACCTCGGAGACGCCGGGGATGCGCACCAGGGCCGGCTTGAGGGTGAATTCGGCGAGGGCGAGCAGCTCGGCCTGCGACCGCGTGGACGAGGTGAGGGCGTATCCCTGGATGGGGAAGATCGCCGTGTTCATCCATTCCACGTCGATCCGGGTTTCCCCCGGAAGATCCGGTTGGATGCGGTGCGTCTCCGCCTGGACCCGCTGCAGCGCGACCTGCATGTCGGTGCCCCAGGCGAACTCCGCGCTGATCTCGCTCGACCCCCGGGAGGTGATCGAACGGACCAGGCGCACGCCCGGAACCCGGAGGATCGCTTCTTCGAGCGGCCGGGTCACCGTCGGCATCATCCGCGCCGCCGGCTCCTCACCGGCATCCGCGATGACCTTGACGATAGGAAACGTGACCGAGGGGAAGATCGAGGCGGGAAGGCGGGCCGCCGCGTAGATGCCGCCGATCGTCAGGAGCAACACCACCCCGTAGAGGGCGACGGCCCGCCGGCGGACCGTGCCGATCACGCTCACGGCTGCACGCGGACCGGGGCCCCCTCGGGGAGTCCCACCTGACCGCTCACGATGACGAGCGTGCCCGCGGACAATGGTGGGGAGACGATCTCGACGAGTCCCGCATCCCGCACCCCGGGCGTTACCCGCACCCAGTGCGCGCGGCGATCCGGTGGAGGCCCGACGACCGCTATCTGCGTGGTGCCGTACACGTCGTCCTGTAGTAAGGCCGCTTCCGGGACCACCGGCACCTGCCGCCGCTCGCCCACCGTGATCCGGGCCGTTCCGAACAGCCCAGTCCCGATCGCACCGCTCCCGGCGACGAAGTCGATGCGCACCGGGGCGCTGAGATTCTCCGTCGAGGCGGCGGGAAGGACGCCGTGGACTCTACCGGCCAGCGGGGTGGCATGCGCCGCAAGGTCCACCGAGACGGATTGGCCGGGCCGGATCTGTGGGAGGTCGCTCTGGACCAGCTGGGCGATGAAGGAGACGGCGCCCGCCGGAGCGATGACCAGGATGTCGTCCCCGTCGTTGACGAGATCACCGGCATTGGCCGTGTGCGACACCACGACCCCGGCCTCGGGCGCCTGTAGCGGATACTCGACCACGTTCCGGGTGGCGAGGTCGAGCGCCCGCTGCGCGTCGGAGCGCTCGGCATCGGTGCTCGCCGCGTAGAGCATGGCCCGGGCCCCGGCCAGCGCCGCGATGCTGGCCCGCGCCACGACGGTGCCCATCTTCTCGCCCGCCGTCACGCGGTCACCGTCGGCGACGCTCAACGACGCCACAGCCCCCGCGAACGGGGCGCGGACGTGCAGCGGCCGGAGGACGTCCGTCCGGCCGGGTGCGCTGACCGTCACGCCCAGCGTCGCGAGTCGGATTTCCACCACGGTGACCGGGGTCGCCCCGGCACCCGCCGAATCCCGCTGTCCGGAATCCGGGCTATCGTTGCGCCCGCGGCAGGCGGCGAACAGCACCGCCGGCCAGATCCACCGCATCACGGAGTTCCCCATCGAACCAGCGTTGCCTCCGCTACGCGATGGTTGAACACAGCCTCGGCCGCCGCTTCGTTCGCCGCAATCCACGTGGCATAGGCTTCGAGGACCTCGAGGGCCGTGGCCGCGCCCCCGCGATACAGGCTCTCAGAAGAGAGGTAGGAATCCAGAGCGGTGGCGGCCGTCCGCCGTCGGATCTCGACTTCCCGTGAGCGCGCCGCCACCTCGGAGCGCGCCGACGCCCACGCCAGACGCGCCTGGCGTCGCGCGACGACTGCCCCCGCTTCCGCCGCGCCGAGCTGCAACCGCGCCTGGTCGCGCCGCGCGCGGTAGGCGCCGGCATCGAGCAGCGGCCAGGAGAAGGAAAGGAGAAACTCCACGCCTTGTCCCTGTCCATTGTTGAAGGCGCTGCCCGAATTGCCGAAGGCGGACTGCGTGCCCGCGTTGACCAGCAGGTCGAGCTGGGGCCTCCGCTCGGCCGCGGTGACCACCGTGCTCGAGCGGGCCGCCGCCACCTGTGCGTCCGCCTGTCGTACTTCCGGCGCCCCCGACCATGCTTCCCCCACGGTGTCCGGCGGTGGGGTCGTCGTCGTCGCCTCTGCACTCAGCGACAGCGGGGCATCCGGGTCGCGGCCGAGCAGGTCGTTCAACGCCAGACGCGCCAGGTCACGCTGCCGAGCAGCGTCCGCGACATCCGCCTCGGCTTGGCCGAGCTGCACCTGTGTGCGGAGCAGGTCCCCGGAGACACCTTCGCCGGCGGCCCGCCGGGCTTCGATCGCGGCGCGGTAGGATTGCAACCGGACGATGCCTTGATTGCGCACGGCCAGGACGCTGTCGAGCTCGAGCAGCTGGGCGAATCCCACCCGCACCGCGAAGTCGAGGTCCTTTTCGGCCTGCCGGTAGCGCGCCTGGCTCGCGCCCGCGAGGGCCCGCTGCACGGCGACTCCTGCCCGCAACGCGCCGCCGTCGTAGATCGGCTGCTCGGCCAGGAGCTGCAACCGGGCATCGTTCCCCGCGTATGCCGCCGGGCTGCCCCCGTGGAGATCTCCGTCGAGCGAGAAACGGGGTCCCATCGCCCCCCGGGCTTCGCGCAAGGTCGCCGCCGCGATCCGCGTTTCGAATGTCGCGAGTGGCAGCTGCGCGTTCGCCGCGTGCGCTTCGCGCAGGGCGTCATCCAGGTCGAGTGGGGCCTGAGCCCCGAGCGGGGCAACACGGGCGGCGCCGAGCAAGACGAGGGCTGCGAGGTGGCGCCGATGCATGGGGACGAAAAAGTAGCGGGAGAAGCTGACAGCGACCTTACAATGTCGGAAACGACACCTCGACCGTCGTCCCCTTCCCCGGCTCCGACCCGATGTCGATCCGGGCGCCGTGCAGTTCGGCAATCCAGTGGGCGATCGCGAGGCCCAGCCCGGCGCCTTCGGTGCCCTGCCGAGCCGATTCCCCGCGGTAGAAGCGCTCGAACACGTGCGGCAGCTCGGATGGCGCGATGCCCGGCCCCGTATCGGAAATCGCCACCGAGCGTTGTCCATCACGGACCGATACGTCGAGGCGCACGTGACCGCCCGCGGGCGTGAATTTGACGGCATTGTCGAGCAGGATCAGCAACAGACGTCGCACCAACAGGGGGTCGCCGGTGATGGGCGCTTCCTCGAACGCGCCCACCTCGAGGACGACGCCGGCCCGCTGCGCCAGCGCGCGGATCGATTCGACCGCGTCGGCCGCCTGATCGTCGAGATAGACCGCCTCACGCACGGCCGGCCGCTCCCCGGCGTCGGCGCGGGCCAGCGTCAACAAATCGCCCACGATGGCGCCGATCCGCTCGGCTTCCCGTCCCACCGCTTGCAACGTCTCGGCGTCGCGCTCCGCCGCCCGTTCCTGACCCAGCGCCACGTCCGCGCGGGTACGCAACAACGTCACTGGCGTCCGCAGCTCGTGGGCCGCGTCGGCCATGAACCGCCGCATCTGTTCCATCGAGCGTTCGATGGGGGCCGTTGACTGGCGCACCAGCACGTAGCCACCGCCCGCAACGAGCAACAGGGCCACGAGCGCCGCGGCGGCGAATACCTCGATCAACGACGCGTACCGCTCCTCGAGCTCCAGCCGGTCGGCTACCGCCGCCGCCACGTACGGGGCGCCGGCGCCGCCGGTGAACCGCTCGGCGTGCAGGCGCACCTCCGCCCCTCCCGGCACGTCGAAGTCCAGGTCCACCGGATGATCGGGAGTCGCCAGCCTGGCCGCTGCTCGAATCCACGGTGCCACGCCGGGCGGCGCGATCGGCGCGCCGTTCCCATCGAGCAGGTAGAGATCCCGATCCGGGATGTGTAGCTCGGCTACCGCGTCCATCACAGGTCCTGTGGCGCGTGCGCGCTCGACTTCCCGGATCCGCGCCGCCCGCTGCAACGCCGCCGTCGCGTTGCGCAGCGAAGCGTCGAGCTGGCGCGCCAGCTGGTGGCGGATGGCGAGAAAAATCCCCGCGCCCAGCAGCACGAGAATCAGGGTGAATACGCCGCCGTACCACAGCGTGAGGCGCAGCCGCAGCCGGGCGAGCGATTGCGCCGAGCCGGGCCGGAGGGGAGGGGTCACGGGCCGAAGCGGTAGCCCGCGCCGCGCAAGGTCGTGATCAGCTTGGGCTCGAAGCCGTCGTCGATCTTGCTGCGCAGCCGGCGGACCAGCACCTCGAGCAGGTTGGCGAAGGGATCGTGGTTGTCGTCCCACACGTGCGCCGTGATCGTGGTGCGGTCGAGCACGCGTCCGGGATGCCGCACGAACAGCTCGAGCAACGTGAATTCCTTGGCGGTGAGCGCGATCGGCCGACCAGCGCGGCGCACGGTGCGCGCCGCGAGGTCCACCTCGAGATCGGCGACGCGGAGCTGCGCTGGCGTGAGCGCCGGACGCCGGCGGGCCAATGCCTTGATGCGGGCGAGGAGCTCCGGGAACGCGAACGGCTTGGGGAGGTAGTCGTCGGCACCGGCTTCGAGTCCGCGCACCCGGTCGTCCACCGCGTCCATGGCGGTGAGCATCAGGACGGGGGTGGGATCCCCTTCGTCACGGAGTCGCCGGCACAGATCGAACCCCGAGCCGCCGGGAAGCAGGACGTCCAGCAGCACGACATCGAAGGCACCGTGGCGTGCCCGCTCCGCGCCCTCGGCGAAGGTGGCGGCCAGCGTGACGTCGATCCGCGACTTGGCCAGGCCATCGCGCAACAGACCCGCGAGCTCGGCGTCGTCTTCGACGATCAACAAGCGCATTGGGACATGCCCCCAAGGGGAATCGAACCCCTGTTCCCACCTTGAAAGAGTGGTGTCCTAACCGTTAGACGATGGGGGCGGGTCTGCGATAGCGGTAACGGGATTCGAACCCGTGTTTGAGCCTTGAGAGGGCTCCGTCCTAGTCCCCTAGACGATACCGCCGAGCACCGGGCCGATTCCCGGCTGGGGCGTCAATATCGCCAGGGCCGTAAGCCGATGCAACCGCGCTCACTGCGTGTGGGAGGCGTCGTCCCAGATGGCGGCTTCCTATTCAGAGACGGGTTAGCGGACCTCGAGATCGCGTGAGGCGGCGCGGCTGCCGCCCTGAGGCGTGGTCACGGTCAACTCGATCCGATAGCGACCGGGCGTAAGCGGGGCGAGATCCACCACGAGCGCGCGGCGCACGATGCCGCCCTGTGGCCGGGCGCCCTCCTTCCACTCGACCAGCGTTTCCCGGGGACGGGCGCCCAGGCCGAGCCATCCCCCGAGCCGCCGCAGCCATCCGTTTCGTGTCGGCGCCACCGTCACGCGAGTCGTCACGGTCTCTCCGGACGGAGCGACGCCGTACAGCTCCCAGTACAATCCGATGCGCTTGCCGCGCGGCACGCGGGCCGGACCCCGTACCAGCGGCAGCACGTCGGACAGATCCGCGGGAAGCGAGTCCGTGGGTTCGAACGTCAGCACGTCGGAGAGCGTGATTCCCGCGCGCGACGGTTCCCAGGGAGGGATGCCGACGCGAGCTCGCGCGGCGTACGCGGGCGAGTCGGTCGTCAGCTCGAAGCTCGCGATTCGCTGACTCCCGGGCGCCGCGGCGACGACCGTACCGGCGCTCGGTGCCGCGGCGCGTCGCTCCAACACCACCGGTCGTCGCTCGTCCGCGACGAGCGCCAGGGCTGCATCGAGGCTGTGGCCCGACAGCAGCGTGTCGGAGGTGACGTCGTAGGCGACGACCACGAGGATCGATTCGCCGCGGCTGAATACCGCGAAGTCGGGGTCGATCGTCTCGAACCGGGCGGCGTAGGACGGCGCATAGCGCTCGCGCGTCAACGTGGGCTCGAGGGTCCACGTCGCCGGTGGCAGCGGGGCGGCGTCGTCGACCGGCATGGCGTCGGGCAGAAAGTGGAAAGACGGCTGGCGCTCGTGCCCCACCATAACGGGCGTGGCCTCCCCCGGCTCCAGAGGGCCCTGGGACCAGGCCTC
>JBGQHV010000092.1:0-12660 GCA_041498155.1 Gemmatimonadota bacterium
AGCGGCTGTCGCCCACCTGCACGAGGTAGGCGCACGGCCACAGCACGGCCACCATGGTGAGGGTCGTCGCCCCACCCTTGCCGCCGTATTCCCGCTCGCTTTCGGCCTGCAGCACCTCGTGTGTCTTGCGGACGGAGTTTTCCAGCTCCTGGAGAAAAATAGCCTCCTTGGCCGGATCGAGACGTCGGTACAGGTCGGTGAGGTGGGTGACGTAGTGCGCGATCGTCTTGACCGCGGTGCCGCTCGCGGCCTGGCCGTCGGGCCGGCCGCCCACGCCGTCGGCGACGAGGAACAGCCAGCCGCGCGAGTCGCTGATCAGCGAGGTGATATCGTCGGTGGGAAGGCTCGCCTGATGCACCCGCAGCAACTTGTGCAGCGTCGCGATGAGGAATTGGTCCTGGTTCTCCTGGCGCACGCGGCCGCGGTCGGTGATGCCGAACAGATCGACATCGGACGCGGAGGGCCGGCGCACCTGGGTCCCAGTGGCCTGGCCGCCCGAGGAACGGGCGGCGGCGTCGGGGTTGGTCATCCGCTGAAGATGTCGTCCGGCCCCGAGCTTGGCCACCCGGTGTAGATTCCCGCGACGTGCCTTCCGTCTCCCACGAAACCGCCGTCATCGCCGGTGCGGGGCCGATCGGGCTGGCCTGCGCCATCTCGGCCCGCCGCCGGGGCCTCGACCCGCTCGTCATCGACGCCGGGGCCGTGGCCGAGTCGATCGTCCGCTACCCCGTGGGGATGACGTTCTTCACAACGCCCGAGCGGCTCGAGATCGGCGGGCATCCCCTGGTGTGCGCCGGCGCAAAACCCACCAGAGAAGAAGCGCTCAAGTACTACCGCGGAGTCGTGCGGGCGGAGGGACTGCGGGTGCGCCCCTATGCGCGGCTCACCAGCGCGGAGCGGGTGGACGGTCGGATCGCCTGCGCGATCGAGACACGCCTCGGACCCGAGCGGCTCACCTGCGACCGCCTGGTGCTGGCGACCGGGTACTTCGACCATCCCAACGCCCTGGACGTGCCGGGCGAATCCCTGCCCCACGTGCACCACTACTTCGACGAGGCGCACCGCTCGTTCGGCCTCGACGTCGTAGTGGTCGGAGGAAAGAATTCGGCGGTCGAGGCGGCGTTGCAGCTGTTTCGCGCCGGCGCACGGACGACGCTCGTGTATCGCGGCGCCGAGCTGCCGCGCAGCGTGAAGTACTGGCTGGCGCCCGACCTCCTGAACCGCATCAAGGCCGGGGAGATCAGCGCCCGCTTCTCCACTCAGGTGGTTGACATCACCCCGCGGGACGTGGGGATCCGCACGGCCAACGGCCGGCCGGAGCGGCTGCCGGCGGATCGGGTGTACGCGCTGACCGGCTTCCACCCCGACTTCGCGCTGTTCTCGCGCATCGGCATCGCGTTCGATGCCGCGACCGGCCGGCCCACCCTCGACCCCGAGACCCTCGAAACGAGCGTTCGTGGCGTCCACCTGGCGGGGAGCGTCACCGCCGGACGGAGGATTTCCGAGATCTTCATCGAGAATGGGCGCTTCGACGGGGATAAGATCTTCGGGGACGCCGTGGCGCGGGCGGCGGCGCAGTCTCGCTACGAGAGGATCGACCGACCAGCGGGGGAGTGAGGATTCACCCCACGATCGCCTGCACGCTCTCCCGGAACACTGCCGTATGCCGGTCGATGTCCGCTTCGGTCACATCGGGTGCGATCAGGGCCATGTTGTGGAACGGCGTGAGCAGGATGCCGCGGTTCAGCGCCGCCAGGTGCATGTAGCGGTCGAGCTGCGGATCGGCAGCCGCCGCGGCCTCGCCGCCGTTGCGTGGCGGCACCGGGCGGAACCAGTACTCGGCGCGACACCCCAGCCGCCGCACGATCCATGGCAGTCCGAGCTCGGCGATCACCGCCGCCACACCCCGCTCCCACTGCTCGGCGCGGGGCACCGCCCGCGCGAACGCGTCCGCCGTGAGCACCTGTTCCAGCGTGGCGCGCATCGCCGCGAGGCTGAGCGCGTTGCCCGCCAGGGTCCCGCCCACGCCGCCCGTGTCCGATTCGTCCAGACGGATCCGCGCCTGTACCCGCAGCGCCACATCCTCCGACAACCCGTAGGCCGCGCCGGGGACGCCGCTGCCGATCGGTTTACCTAGCGTGAGGATGTCGGGTGTGAGCTCGTGCGTCGCCGTATAGCCGCCCGGCCCGGCACAGATGGTATGTGTCTCATCCAGGATCAGGAGCGTCCCGGTGCGGCGGGTCAGCGTGCGCAGCGCATCGTGAAAGCCGGGGTTGGGCAGGATGATGCCGATGTTCGTCATCGCGGGCTCGGCCAGCACGCACGCCACGTCCCGCGCCGCCAGGGCGGACTCCAGCGCGGGCACGTCGTTGAACTCGACCACGCGGGTGGTCACCGCCGGGTCGATCGGCGGACCGAGATTGCCCGGGCGGGGGCCGGGGCCGTCGGGGCCGATGGTCACGAACGCCTCGTCCACCGAGCCGTGATAGCACCAGTTGAAGACGAGGATCTTGGGACGTTCGGTAACGAGCCGGGCCAGGCGGATGGCGAAGCGGTTGGCATCGCTCGCCGTCAGCGCGAATTGCCAGTACGGGAGCCCGAAGCGGCGCGCCAGCTCCTCGGCTACCCAAATCGCGTCTTCGCCGGGCAGCATGAACGTGATCCCGCGCTGCGCCTGCTCGGCGATCGCGGCGACCGCCGCCGGCGGCGCGTGCCCGGTCATCGCCCCGGTGTCGCCCAGACAGAGATCCAAGTAGAGGTGCCCGTCGGCGTCGACGAAGTGCGCCCCGCGCCCCTCCTCGACGAACACCGGGAAACCGCCCGGCCAGCGCACCATCCACGGCATCGGCACCCCAGCCAGCAACGACCGGGACGCGCGCTCGAACAGCGCGTGCGAGCGCGGATGGGTCTCCACGAAGCGCCGCTCTTCGGCGACAAGGCTCGACGCGAGACGCGAGCGGTCGATCATCTAGCTCGAGAAGCCGACGCCCAGGCGATCGAGCAGGCGGAGCAGGACGCCGGGCTCGCCCCCCGCATCCACGCGGCGCAACGCGCGCGTCACAGATCGCACCGCCCAGGTGCGGAGCGGCTCCGGCGGATACGGAAACGGCGGCCGCTGCACCAGCGCCAGGTCGAGCAGGTCGCTCGAGCGCTCCAGCGCCAGGTGGGCGAGGATCCGTCCCGCCATGCGCGTCGTGCCCAACCCGTGTCCCGTGAAGCCCAGCCCGTACAGCACTGTCCCCTCCATGGCCCGGCCGAAGAACGGGGTGAGCCGCGTTGTGGCGCAGATCGGTCCGCCCCACGCGTAGGCCCACTCGAGTCCCGCGAGTGCCGGGAAGTGCCGGCGGAAGCTCGCCTGCAGCGACTCGTAGTGCGCCGCTGAATGATCGCACGCCGGCGCGACGCGGTTGCCGGGATAATAGGCGGCCTCGCTCGTGCCCCAGAGTATCCTATCGTCCCGCGTGAGACGGTAGTAGTTGAAGAACGTGCGCCCGTCGGTCACCCCCTGGCGCTCGCGCCAGCCGATCGCGTCGCGCTGGGCGGGCGTCAGCGGCTCGCTGACCAGGATGTAGTCGTACAGCGGGATCATGCGCCGGGCCACCGCGGGCACGAGCAGGTGCGTATAGGCGCTGGTGGCCAGAACGGCCCGGCGGGCATCCACCCGGCCCCGCGCCGCGCGCAGCTGGACTCGATCGCCGGCGGGCTCGAGACCCATCACGTGACTGCGCTCGTAGACCGTCACGCCCACCCGCTCCGCCTCCCCGCGCAGACCATCCACCAACTTCACCGGGTCGAGGATGCCGCCCGCCGTGATGCGTACGCCGCCCAGGTACAGCGGCGAATGCACGGCCGCCCGTACGGCGTCCTTGTCGAGCAGCTCGTAGGTTTCGACGCCGAGCCCCTCGGCCGTCTCCACCGCCCGGCGGCAGTCGGCGAGCTGGGCCGGCGTGAGCGCCACGAGCAGCCGCCCCGTGGGCTCGTACTCACAATCGATGTCGCGCTCGGCCAGAAACGCGGTGAGCTCGGCGATATTCGCCTCGCCCAGTCGGGCGAGCCGCCGCGCCTCGGCGTCGCCGAAATGCTCGATCGCCAGGGCGTGCGAGTGATCGACGGTCTCCGACAGGATCCCGGCGTTGCGGCCACTCCCACCATAGGCGGCGACGCCCTGCTCCAACACCACCACCTCGAGCGACGCGTCGAGCTGTTTCAGGAAAAGCGCCGTCCACAGGCCGGTGAGGCCGGCCCCCACGACGGCGATGTCGGCCTCGCGCGCCGCCGGCAGCGGTGTGACGGCGCGCGCTGGCCGTCGGGCGAGCCAAAAGCACGCTTGCTCGATGGAGCGGCCGGTTTCGACCGGGGTCACGGACCGGGTGAAACGAGGGCCTGCCGCAGGCGCCGCTGTTGCCACAGCACGGTGACGCCGAGCAGCAGCAGACTGCTGACCAGGATGGTGGTGGCGAGGACGTTGATCTGAGGCGGGAACGCGGCGCGGCGGGCGCCGTACACGTACAGCGGGTAGGTCACCTCGCTCCCGGAATTGAACAGCGTGATGATGAAGTCATCGAGCGACAGGGCGAACGACAACATCGCGGCGGCGACGATGCCCGGGGCGATGAGCGGCAGCGTCACTTTGGTGATCACCCGCAGCGGCGTTGCGCCCAGGTCCATCGCCGCTTCCTCGAGGGTCCAGTCGAACCCGCGGATCCGGGCCCGCACGGTGAGCGCCACGTAGCTCACCGAAAACATGATGTGGGCGATCACGATGGTCGCAAAGCCCATGTGCGCGTTCAGGTCGAGGAACAACGACAGCAGCGACGAGCCGAGCACCACCTCGGGCGTGGTGAGCGGAAGCACGAGCAGCAGTCCGACGGCGCCCGATCCCCGGAACTTGTAGCGGCACAGGGCGAGCGCGATCATCGTCCCGAAGAGGGTGGCGACGAGGGTAGAGATGCTCGCCACTTTGAGACTCAGCTTCATGGCGTCCACGAGGGGCGCGTACTTGAACGGGTCGCGCCACGCGTCCAGCGAAAAACTCTTCCAGACGAAGTTGAACTTCCCCTCCGGCCGGTTGAAGCTGTACAGCACGATCACGAAGATGGGCAGGAACAGGTACAGCAGCACCAGACCGCCCGTCACGTCGAGCACCCAGCCGCGCCAGCGCCCGCGGCGCATGTGGGAGCCGGTGCCCGGCGCGCTCATGCGAGCTCCTCGGTACCGAGCACTCGCGCGTAGGCGATGACGGCGATCGAGATGATGGTCATCAGGACGAACGACAGGGCGGCGGCCAGCGGATAGTCGTGCACCTGCAGGAACTGGTTCTGGATCACCGTGCCGATCATGCGCTGATTCGGGCTGCCCAGCAGCTCGGCGTTGATGAAGTCCCCCGACGCCGGAATGAACGTCAGCAGGCTGCCGGCGAACACGCCCGGCAATGACAGGGGAAAAATCACCCGGCGGAACGCCCGGCCCGGGCTGGAATAGAGATCCTGCGCCGCCTCGGTCAGGCGCCGGTCGATCTTCTCGAGGCTCACGTAGATCGGGAGAATCATGAACGGCAGGAAGTTGTAGGTCAGGCCCCCGATCACCGCCCAGTTGGTGTTGAGCAACCGGCCATCGGGCGGCAGCAGGTGGAGCCAGACGAGCGTCCCCACGATCGGCCCACCGTCATTGAGCATCGTCTTCCATGCGAACGTGCGCACCAGAAACGTCGTGAAGAACGGCAGAATCACGAGCCCGAGGAGAAAGTTCTTGAACCGCCCCGAGCGAAAGGCCATGACGTAGGCCAGGGGGTACCCGAGCAGCAGGGCGACCAGGGTCGCAAACAGCGAGAAGCGGAACGACCGCAGGATGAAGCTGCCATAGGCGGTGAAGGTCCGGGCATAGCCGTCCCACCACGGCGCCCCCTCCCCCGCGATCGACGTATGAAAGAGGGTGACGATGGGCACGACGAAAAACACGACGAGCCACAAAATGCCCGGCGCCATGAGAAGGTAGGGCGCGAGGGGATTACGCCTCGCGCCACCGGCCGCGGTGCCCGCCATGCCGCCTCAGGCGCCGATCGCGTCCTGGAAGATGCGGTTGAACGCCGCGTCCTCGTCGTCCGACAGGGTGCGGAACACGTGCAAGCGCGACACCAGCTCCGCGGGTGGATTAACCAGCTCGCTGCTCGCCAGGTTGGGCGCGATTTTCGCGAGCTCAGCGCCCGCGCCCTTCACGTCCGAGATGTACGGCGCGCCCGATATGATCTGCGCCGAATGGGCCGGATCGTAGCACCAGTTGATCCACGCCATGGCGAGGTCCTGCCGGTCCGACGGCTTTGGGATCATCATGTTGTCGGAAAACAGCATCGCCCCTTCCTTGGGCGCGATCCACTTCAGGTCGGGATTGTCGGCGGCCAATCCCTGGATGTCGCCGGACCAGGCGATGGCGATCGCGATGTTGCCGGCCGCCAGGTCGTCCGCATAGTCGTTGCCCGTGAAAGAGCGGATCTGTCCGCTCACGCGCGCCTGTTTGATCTTCGCGGCGGCGGCTTTCGCGTCGTCGAGCGTGCAGTGCGTGGGATCCTTCCCCTGCGCCAGCATCACGAGTCCCAGGGTGTCGCGCATCTCCGTGAGCATCGTCACCTTCCCCTTGAACTTCGGATCGAAGATGTCGTTGAAGCTCGTGATCTCGCGTCCGGTCTTCTTGGGGTTGTAGCCGATCCCCGTCATGCCCGAGACCCACGGCACGGAGAATTTGCGGCCGGGATCGAAATCGACGTTCATCACCGCGTCGGCGATGTTGGCCCGGTTGGGGAACTTCGCGTCGTCCAGAGGGGCGATGTAGCCGAGGCGGATCATCTTCCCGGCCATCCAGTCGGTGAGCACGACGACGTCGCGGTCGATGCTCTGGCCGCGCTTCAACGGCTCCTCGATCTTGGCGAAGAACTCGTTGTTGTCATTGATGTCCTCCGTGTACTGCACGGTGATCCCGGTGGCCTTCTGAAAATCCGGAATCGTCTGCTTGTCGATGTAGAGGGGCCATTGGGAGATGCGCAGCGGACCGGCGCTCTGCGCGGGCGCCTTCTTCTGGCACGCCGCCAGCAGGCCGCTGCCCAGCGCGAGCCCGCCCGCCGCCGCCGCGGAGCGGCCGACGAACTGCCGGCGGTTGATGGAACGGTCGGGGGGGGGAGTCGAGGGCAGATCGTCGGGGCGGTCGGTGGAGTTCATGGGACTCGCTCGGTGGAGGTTAGAGTTTCGGGGTCGCGCGTTCCAGAGTGCTGCGATCATCGATCTCGATGCCTTCGGCTTTGGCCTCCCCGGGGGGGAGCAGCCGGGCGGCATCCGCTTCCCAGCTCACGTACAGGGTCTGGCCCGGTTGCACCACGGGAAGCGCATCCTCGGGGCCCACGTGGGCCACGAGCTGGGTCCCGTCGGCGGCGCGCAGGCCGCAGCGTACGACCGGGCCCTGGAACACCACGTGCTGGACGGTGGTGGGCAGGGCGCTCTTCCCGGGACCGGCGGCGGCGCTCAACCGGAGGCGCTCCGGACGGACCATCACCCACGCCCCCCCGCCGGCCTTCGCGCCCCAGCTGCCGGAGGGCACCTCGATGCGGTAGTCGCGCGCCAGGACCGCCGTCGCCATCGACCCGCGCACGTCGGCCACGGTGGCCGGCAGCAGATTCGCGCTGCCGATGAAATTGGCGACGAACACGGTGGCGGGTGAATGGTAGATCTCTTCCGGCGTGCCGATCTGCTCTACGCGTCCCTCGTTCATGACCGCGATCCGGTCGGACATCGTCAGCGCTTCTTCCTGATCGTGCGTCACATAAATGAAGGTGATGCGCACTTCGCGCTGGATGCGCTTCAGCTCGATCTGCATGGCCTGTCGCAGCTTCAAGTCGAGCGCGCCGAGCGGCTCATCGAGCAGGAGGGCGCTGGGGTAGTTTACGAGAGCGCGGGCCAGCGCCACGCGCTGCTGCTGGCCCCCGGACAGCTGGGCCGGTTTGCGATGGGCGAAATTCGTCAGGCGCACCACGCCGAGCAGCTCCTGGACCCGCTTCTCGACCTCGACGTCCGTGAGCTTCTGGCTGCGCGGCCCGAACGCCACGTTGTCGTACACCGACATGTGGGGGAACAGGGCGTAGTGCTGAAACACCGTGTTCACGTTGCGCCGGTAGGGGGGCGTATGGGACACGTCACGCCCCTCGAGCAGGATGCGCCCTTCCGTGGGCTCCTCGAAGCCGGCGATCATACGCAGGGTGGTCGTCTTGCCGCACCCCGATGGCCCGAGCATCGAGAAGAACTCGCCGCGCCGGATGGAAAAATGCGCGTCGCGCACGGCCACGTAGTCGCCGAAACGCTTGAACACATGCTCGACGGTGATGACGGCGTCGTTGGACGACGTCGCGGCCGAACCGATCATGGGCTGGAAACTGCAGGCGGTTCGACCAAACCGCCAGTTCGTCGATGTTGACAATCGGCGCAGGCCCGACGAGCCTTCGGGATCGACCCGCAGCCTCGACCCGGGAGTTTCCGATGACCGTCGCCACGCCCCACCCGACCGCCGCCGACCGCCTCGCCGAGCGCGCGCGCCAGATTCGCGCGCAGGAAATGGATCGGCTCCTCGCGCGCACCGGCAAGTCCGCACGGCTGTTCGAGCGGGCGTCGCGCCTGCTGCCGTTCGGGGTCGTCTCGTCGTTCCAGAAGATGCAGCCGTATCCCCTGTACGTGACCCATGGGAAGGGCAGCCACGTCTGGGACCAGGACGGCACCGAGTATCTCGACTTTCACAACGGCTTCGGCGCCATGGTCGTGGGCCATGCGCATCCCCGGATCGTCGAGGCGATCCACGAGGCGGCGGGCCGCGGCACGCACTTCGCCGCGACCACCGAAGTGGCCGTCGAGTTCGCCGAAGAGATCTGCCGCCGCTTTCACCTCGAAGCCATCCGCTTCGCCAATTCCGGCACCGAGGCGACGATGGACGCGATCCGCGTGGCCCGGGCCGCGACCGGACGCGACGTGGTCTGCAAGATCGAGGGGTCCTACCACGGCCACCACGACGCCGTGATGTTCTCGGTGCTCCCCAACGCCGACCTGATGGGGGGTCGCGAGCGGCCCGCCAAGGCCCCGGTGTCGAAGGGGCTCGTGAAGGACGCCGCGCGCTACATCGAGGTCGTCCCGTTCAACGACGCCGACGCCATGGAGCGCATGTTCGCCGAGAAGGGCCGCGAGATCGCCTGCATTATCATGGAACCCGCCATGATGAACATCGGTATCGTCGTGCCGGAGCCGGGATACCTCCAGCGCGTGCGCGCGCTGTGCGATCGCTACGGCGTGATCTTCATCTTCGACGAGATCAAGACCGGGTTCACGATCGCGGCGGGCGGCGCCACCGAGCGGTTCGGCGTCCAGCCCGACCTCGTGTGCCTCGCGAAAGCGATTTCCGCCGGGCTCCCGGCCGCGGCGTTCGGGGGCAGGAAGGACCTGATGTACCTGATCGAGCAGGGCGTCTCGCAGATGGGGACCTACAACGGGAACCCGCTCGTGGCCCACGTCGGCCTGGTCGCGCTGCGCGAGCTGCTCACCCCGTCGGGATACCAGTACCTGAGCCGGCTTGGCACCCGCCTCGCCAGCGGCTGCCAGCGAGCGATCGACGCGTTCGGGATCCCCGCGCACACCATCGATCTCGGCGCCAAGGGCTGCGTTTCCTACCGCCCCACGCCGCTGCGCAACTACCGCGACTTCCTCGATACCAAACCCGACCTCTTCGCGGCCTCGTATCCCTGGCTCCTGAACCGCGGCATTTTCATGACGCCGGGCGACGAGGAACAGTGGACGCTGTCGCTGCAGCACAGCGACGCGGACATCGACCGCTACATCGAGGTGTTCACCGAGTTCTGCAAGACGCTCGCCGCCTGAATCAGCGGCGCGCGGCGGGGGCGGGGGTCGTGGCGGGGGCGGTCCCGGCGAGCGGCGTCGCCCGCTCGAGTCCGTAGCGCTGCGGGTTGCTGCAGATCACCGCGGCCGCGAGGATCTTGGGAACGTACTCCATCGTCTCCGAGGGCAGCAGCTTCATGCGGTAGAGGTGCCAGAAGTCGCGGTTCTGCTTTTTGAAGCCGCCCGGCGTCCGCGCGATCTTGTGCAGCACCCCGCGCACCGCGTTCTCCCCCCGGTTGTAGCTCGCCATCGCCAGCATGAACGCGTCTTCCCCGAACTCGGCGAGCAGATTCGCCAGGTGCCGGGCGGCGGCGCGCGTCTCCTTCTGGACGTCCAGACGCTCGTCCACCTTGCCGTCCACCCGCAGCCCGAGATCGCGGGCGCTCGGCGCCATCATCTGCCACATCCCCACCGCCCCCGCGTGACTCCGGGCGGTCGGGTTGAAGCGCGACTCCGTCCAGGCGACGTACCCCATCACATCCGGAAGCTCCAGGGCGCGGAACTGGCTCACGATCACCGGCCAGAACTGCACTTTTCGCTGGTAGACCTCGCGCGTCGCGATGTTGCCCTTCAGCAGCAGATTGATGTGGTATTGCAGCCGCTGCTTGAAGATCGGCGGCACGGCGTAGGTCTCGGCGTCGAATTGACGCAGGATCGCCCGGATCTCGCGGTCCAACTCGTCTCCCGCGTTGGCCGCCTCGGCTGCCTTCGCGCGGTCGGCGCGGGCGAGGTCCGCGAGCGTGCGTTCCGCATTGGAGGTGGCGTCCAGGTAGCGCTGCTCCAGCAGCGCCAGCCGACTGGAATCCTGCTCCGCCTGCATCTGTCGCTGGATCTCGCTGATCTGAGCGTCGAACCGTCCCTTGGCGTCGAGCAACCGGGCGATCTGACGGTGCTGCACGTAGATGACCGTCCCCATCACGGCGATCACCACCACCGCGGCCGCCGAGACGATGCCGACGACCTTCACCCACCGCTTTTTGGTCTGCCGTTTCACGACCTCGGAGACTTCCTGCACCGCGCTGGCGATGTGATCCATCGTCTTGCGCGACCGCACCCCGCCGGCCTTGGCCCGCTCCTCGGCGATGCGCTGCGCCGTCACGGCGAAGATCTGCCCCGTTGCCGCTGCCCCGCCGCTGGCCTGCAGCACCTTGGTGATCTCCGCCGCGTCCTGCGCCGGGTCGTAGCTCGCGTCGATCACGATGTCCACTTCCACCTCGGGACCGCCCGTCGACCCGAAACGGATCTTGTCCCCGGAC
The DNA here is from genome assembly GCA_041498155.1 of Gemmatimonadota bacterium. Lineage (GTDB taxonomy): Bacteria > Gemmatimonadota > Gemmatimonadetes > Gemmatimonadales > GWC2-71-9 > DASTHG01. Next base: position 11,174 of record JBGQHV010000092.1, read on the forward strand.
GTCAGCTCGACCTTCGCGACCTTCTTCCCGTTCACCCGGATACCGCCCGGAGCGTCCAGGTCCATCACGTGGTAGACGCCGTCCTTGAGCACGACGGCCGCGTGATACGGCGCCACCTTCGGCTCGGCGGCGGCGTCGTAGCGCAGCTCGCAGTCGTGGCCGGTGCCGATGCGCAGCCAGCGCTTCTCGCTGCTCGTCGTGGTGCCCTGGAGCGAGCCCTTGAGGTGCGTGAAGCGGATCATCGAATGAGGGCCGGTGCGGCGCGCGTCGAAATGGTGCTCAACTCGCGAAGGAAGACCGGCGGAAGGTTATCGGCCCGACGGGGGATGCGCCAGTTGGCCTCTCGGACCTCTCGATCCCTGTGTGAAGATCAGAAGCGGAAACTGAGGCCTGCGTACAACAGATCGGTCGCGGTGCTCCCGCCCTGCTCCCGGTATGCGGAGACCACCGCCATCCAGCGGCGACCCAGACTCAGGTCCAGATCGGTCGAGAGCCATCGGACCGTCGACGCGCCGGAGACGCCGTCCCGCTCGATCCGTTGCCCCCCGGTGAGCTGGACGCTGCCGAGCCCGCCGGGCTCGACCCCGACGGTCAGCGCCTGCAGCCATCCGCTGCGCCCCACGCTCGTGTAGCGCGTGTTGCGCGATCGCACGCTCAGGCCGTAACGCGTCAGCCGGTTGGCGCCGAGCGACAGGGTATAGGACCCCGTGGCGCCGGCCGAGCCGCCGGCCGAGGTCCGCGCGTCGACGCTCCCCAGGAAGCGCCCGGTGTGCGCCGATACGCCCACCCAGGCCCCGCGGCGGAAGGCGTCGTCGAACGTGATCTCCGGATTGACGACGTCACGATAGAGACGCGCGTTGCGGCGGTTGTCGACCCCCGTCGTTACACTGATCGCGTCCGACAGGCGGAACTGCAGACTGGCGAACGTGCTGGTCGGTGAAATGGCCCGCTCTCCACCCACTCGACGCCACGGGCGGTAGTAGTCGACTTCCTGCGACGCGAACAGCGACAGGCGCCTGGTTCCGTACTCGCCTTGCAGGTACAGGAATTCCCGGTTCGTGCCGCTGCGCAGATAGGATCCGGAGAGCCCGGCCGACAGCGACCAGCGCCCGGGGGAGCCGACGCGACTGTGGCGCTGCACGTATCCCCCAACCTGGGTGATCGTGCGCGACAAGTCGAGATTGACCGGCTCGGGCTCGCTCCCCGCGAACGCGCCGCCGCTCCACCCCGCCGCGTCGAGCTGCGCCGACACGCCGTCCACCAACCCGACCGAGGGCATACCGGGCGCCCACTGCCGTCCGGCCGTGAGCCGCAGCGGCGACCCTGCAGCCTGCCAGCTCAGAGCACCCTGGTACACGCGCGTCTGTTGCCGCGCGTCGCTCCCCAACCCGTCGGCCCGCGTCTGCAGCGTGCGGCGGCTGCGCATGTCCACGCTGATGCCGAGACCCGACCCGCCCAGGTCGTTCCCGCTCAGTCGAACGTCTCCG
>JBGQHV010000093.1:0-12593 GCA_041498155.1 Gemmatimonadota bacterium
GAGCGCGAGATCGAGCGGTTTCCGAAGCAGTCCGGGGCGGCAGGGGAGCCCACGCTCTCGCGGGAATTGTCCGCGGTCCTCGACCGGGCCGACAAGCTGGCGAAGGACCTGAACGATGCGTACGTCTCGACCGAGCACCTGCTGCTCGCGCTGGCCGAAGAGAAAGGCGCCACGGCGCGCCAGCTGCTGAGCGCGGCCGGGGTCGACCAGAAGGAGCTGCTCGAAGCGCTCGAGGCGGTGCGCGGCTCCCATCGCGTCACCGACCAGGAGCCCGAGCAGAAGTACCAGGCGCTCGAGCGCTTCACGCGCGACCTCACCGAGGTAGCCCGCACGGGCAAGCTCGATCCGGTGATCGGCCGGGACGAGGAAATCCGGCGGGTGATGCAGGTGCTGTCGCGCCGCACCAAGAACAACCCGGTGCTGATCGGGGAGCCTGGGGTCGGCAAGACGGCGATCGTGGAGGGGCTGGCCCAGCGCATCGTCCATGGCGACGTGCCGGAATCGCTGCGCAACAAGCACCTCGTGGCCCTCGATCTGGGTCAGCTGATCGCGGGCACCAAGTACCGCGGGGAATTCGAGGAGCGCCTCAAGTCGGTGATCAAGGAGATCACGACGGCGGAAGGGCGCTACATCGTCTTCATCGACGAGCTGCACACCCTCGTCGGTGCGGGCGCGGCCGAGGGCGCGGTGGACGCGTCGAACCTGCTCAAGCCGGCGCTGGCGCGCGGCGAGCTGCATGTGGTCGGCGCTACTACGCTCGACGAGTATCGCAAACACATCGAGAAGGACGCGGCGCTGGAGCGCCGCTTCCAACCGGTGTTCGTGGGCGAGCCGTCGGTCGAGGATACCATCGCGATTCTCCGCGGGCTGAAGGAAAAGTACGAGGTGCACCACGGCGTCCGCATCACCGACAACGCCCTGGTGGCGGCGGCCACGCTGTCGCACCGCTACATCGGCGACCGGTTCCTGCCCGACAAGGCCATCGACCTGGTGGACGAGGCCGCGAGCCGGCTGCGCATCGAGATCGACTCGCTGCCGCAGGAGATCGACGAAGTCGAGCGGCGTATCGTCCAGCTGCAGATCGAGAAGGCGGCGCTCGCCAAGGAGAAAGACAAGGCGTCGCGGGAGCGCCGCGAGAAAGTGGAGGAGGAGCTGTCCGGTCTGCGGGAGCGCTCGACCGCAATGAAAGCGCAGTGGCAGGCCGAGAAGGAGACGATCACCGGGCTCCAGGGGAAGAAGGCGGAACTGGAGCAGCTGCGCATGGAAGCGGACCAGGCGACTCGCCGTGGGGATCTGCAGAAGGCGGCGGAGATCAGCTACGGGCGGATCCCGGCGCTCGAGAAAGAGATCGCCACCATCGAGAAGCGGCTGGCCGAGATCCAGACCAAGGGCAAGTACTTGAAAGAGGAGGTGGACGCCGAGGACATCGCCGAGATCGTCGCCAAATGGACCGGCATCCCCGTCACCAGGATGCTCGAGTCGGAGCGCGAGCGGCTGACGAAACTCGAGGACGAGCTGGGGCGGCGCGTGGTGGGGCAGCACGAGGCGCTGGCCGCCGTGTCCAACGCGGTGCGCCGCGCGCGCGCCGGTCTGCAGGATCCGCATCGGCCCACCGGCTCGTTCATCTTCCTCGGCCCCACTGGAGTGGGGAAGACCGAGACCGCCCGCGCGCTCGCGGAATTTCTATTCGACGACGAGAAGGCCATGGTGCGGCTCGACATGTCGGAGTACATGGAGAAGCACGCCGTGGCCCGCATGATCGGCGCGCCGCCCGGCTACGTCGGGTACGAGGAGGGCGGTCAGCTGACGGAGGCGGTGCGGCGCCGGCCGTACGCCGTCGTGCTGTTCGACGAGATCGAGAAGGCGCACCCCGACGTGTTCAACGTCCTGCTGCAGATCCTCGACGATGGGCGCCTGACCGACTCGCAGGGTCGCACGGTGGACTTCCGCAACACCGTGCTGATCATGACGTCGAACCTCGGCTCGACTTACATCCTGGAGCATGGCACGTCGAACTGGGAGCAGGTCGAGACCAAGGTGCTCGAGCTGTTGCGAGGGAGCTTCAAGCCGGAGTTCCTCAACCGGGTGGACGACGTGATCATCTTCCGGCCGCTGGGGCAGGAGGAGATCGCGCGGATCGTCGACCTGCAGATCGCGCGGGTGGCGAAGCTCGTGCACGACCGCAAGCTCACGCTCGAAGTCACGCCCGCCGCGAAGTCGCTGATCGTCGGGGAGGGTTACGATCCGGTGTACGGCGCCCGGCCGCTGAAGCGCGCCATCCAGCGCTTGCTGCAGAATCCGCTCGCCATGGCCGTGCTCGAAGGCGAGTACATCGAGGGCGACACGATCAAGGTGGACCGCGCGAAGGAGGGCACGTCGCTCATCTTCCAGCGGACCCCGGCGGGCGGCGCGCGCGAGCCGGTGCGTGCCTGAGACGGGCCCCCCCACCTCCCCAATAGACCGCGACGGGATGGCGGCGGCGCTGCGCGAGGCGGAGCGTGCGCGCGACGCAGGCGAGGTCCCCGTCGGCGCGGCGGTTGTCCGGGAAGGTACCGCCGTCGCCACGGCGCATAACGAGGTAGAGCTCCGCCACGACCCGACTGCCCACGCCGAGCTGCTCGTGATTCAGCGCGCCCTGGGCGTGCTCGCGACCGACCGGCTCACCGACTGCACCCTCTACGTCACGCTCGAGCCGTGCGCACAGTGCGCCGGCGCGATCGTGCTCGCCAAGGTGGGCCGGGTCGTGTTCGGCGCCTACGACGACAAGGCGGGGATGGCCGGCAGCGTCGGTGACCTGCTGCGCCATCCCCGTCTCAATCACCGGCCCGAGGTGCTGGGCGGTGTCCTGGCCCAGCCCAGCGGCCTGCTGCTGGCCGAATTCTTCAAGGCGAAACGCTGACCAGCTCCGGCTTCACCGTGAGGATCAACGTGCCCCTGGGGTCCTCTCCCACGTTTCCCAGCACGGCGGTCTTCCCGACTGGGACGCCCACCTCGGTCCCGAATTGCACGTCCCGGCCGCGCAGGTGCACACTCAACTCCACGATGGCGCTGTCTCCCACTCCCGAGACGCGGCGGATCTCGGCGGCGATCAGGTAGCCCGCGCCGCCGAGCTGCTGCGTGACGTTGCCGCCTTCGGTCGCGCTGAAGATGCCTTCTTCCACCAGCCGGTAGCCGCGGAACCGGAACAGCTTTCGCAGCGCCGCCTCGACGTCCGCGATGGCGGGGTCGCTTGCGGCCGCCCCGTCCGCCTGAATCAGATGAAACGTCAGGCGCACCAGCGGCCGCGGCCGGTCGAACTGCGACAGCATGCGGGCAATCCGCTCCAGGTTGTCCTGCGTCTCCCGGACCGTGAGCGCTCCGTTCGTCACGCTGATGGCTCCGGGGGCGCCGACGCGATCGTGGTACACATACGGATCGACGAGGTCGCGGGCTTCTCCGGCATTGAGGTACTTGAGGGCGAACGTCTGCGTATCGAGTCGGGGCGTCGACCCTCCACAGGCGGACCCGAGCAATACGGCCAACGCAACGATGAGGCGTGTCATGGACGCTCCTCTAAAAGAACCAGATGACGACGATATTGGGGTTGTCGGTGTGCAATACCGCCAGGCTGCGGCCGGGCGGGGCGGTGACCGAAACGTCGTGGATCGCGGCCGGTGTCCGCGTGGCGCCCGGGACGACCTGCGGGCTGCGTCGCATCAGCAGGAGACCCGCCAGCCCAGCGGCGGCGGCCAATGGGACCGCGCGAGCGAGCAGACGGGCGCGTGTGCGGCGACGCTGGGCCTCGAGCACGGCTCGGCGCACCGGTTGGATACCTGCCTCCTGCGGCGGTTCCAGGGCGCGGCGCAGCTCGCCCATCGCCTGGAGCACCTCCGTCGCGAGAGCCCGGCAGTCCGGGCAGGAGCGGAAGTGCTGCGACAGATCGCCGTCGCCCCGGTCCTCGAGATCCGCGACCTCGGCCGTCAGCAGCAGGGCGCGTGCGGCGCGGCAGTTCATGGCTCGTACTCCTCGGCGATCTCCGGATGCCGCGCCAGGATCTTGCCGCGCAGCGTGCGGCGCGCGCGGAACAGGTGGGCGCGAACGGTCACGGGACGGAGCCCCAATCGGGGCGCGATCTCCACCGCGTCATGGCCCACGATGTCCACGAGATAGAACACCTCCCGCTGCCGCAGCGGCAGCTCCTGGAACAGCTTCGTCACCACGCCGCGCAGGTGCGATGCTTCGGCCCGCTCCTGAGGATCGTCCGGCTGGTGACGCTCCGCCCCGGCGATCAGGTCGCCGACCAGCCGGAGCCGGCGGACCACGCGGCGCCGCAGGCTCAGCGCCGTATTGCGGGTCACCTGGTACAGCCAGGTGGTGAAGCGCGACCGTCCGGCGTAGCGGTCGAGTCGCAGCGCGACACGGATGAGCACCTCCTGTGCGACATCCTCGGCCTCGTCCTGGTCGTCGGTGAGCACGCGGGCCCAGCGGCGGATCGTCCCGTGGCAGCGCGTGAGCAATTCTTCACGTGCGGCCGAATCTCCGGCCTGCGCGCGACGGACCAATCCCGCCGCCTGCTCCTCCAACTGCGTTGTCTCGCTCAACCGCGCTCCGGTGTGGCTGTGATGAGACGCACGAGCCGCCCGGCGCGTTTACCGCCGAACGGCTCGGCGAGTAGGTTACCATCACGTGGTGACCGCGCCTACCGTCCTTCACGGCCGAGCCTACCCATGGAATTTCGCACCATCATCGAGCCGTTCCGCATCCATGCCACGCAGGCGATCCGGCAGATTTCCGTGCACGAGCGCGAAGCGGCGCTGCGCCGTGCCGGATTCAACCTGTTCGGCCTCCACGGGGAAGAGGTGCTGATCGATCTGCTCACCGATTCGGGCACCGGGGCGATGTCCTCGAAGCAGTGGGCGGCGATGATGGACGGTGACGAGTCGTATGCCGGCAGCCGGAGCTACTACCGCTTCCAGGTGGTGGTGCAGGGCATCACGGGGCTCAAGGAAGTGATCCCGACCCATCAGGGCCGGGCGGCCGAGCGGATCCTGTTCTCGATGATGGTCAAGCCGGGACAGATCGTGCCCAACAACACCCACTTTGATACCACCCGGGCGAATATCGAGTACGGCGGCGCCGAGGCCCGCGACCTCGTGATTCCGGAAGGGCTGGAGCCCGCGACCCGGCACCCGTTCAAGGGCAACATGGACGTGGCAGCGCTCGAAGCGACCATCCAGGAAGAGGGCCCGGAGCGGATTCCACTCGTCATGGTGACGGTCACCAACAATTCCGGTGGTGGGCAGCCGGTGAGCCTCGCGAACCTGAAGGACGTTCGCGCGGTGTGTGATCGCCACCGGCTGCCGCTCTACCTCGACGCCTGCCGGTTCGCCGAGAACGCCTACTTCATCAAGCTGCGCGAGCCCGAGTATGCGGACTGGCCGGTGCGGCGCATCGCCCAGGAAATGTTCCGGCTGGCCGACGGCTGCACCATGTCGGCAAAGAAGGACGGGCTGGCGAACATCGGCGGGTTCCTCGCGATGAACGATCCGGAGCTCGCCTCCCGCTGCCGCAACCTGCTGATTCTCACGGAGGGCTTCCCCACCTACGGGGGCCTCGCGGGATACGATCTCGAGGCGGTGGCGACGGGGTTGGAGGAGGTGCTCGACGAAGAGTATCTGCGATATCGGCTGCGCTCGACCGCCTACCTGGCCGAGCGTGCGGAAGCGGCCGGCGTCCCCGTGGTGCAGCCCCCGGGTGGGCACGCTGTGTACCTCGACGCGCGGGCGCTGTTGCCGCACATCCCGCCGTCACAGTATCCGGCGCAGGCGCTCGGCGTCGAGCTGTACCGCAGCGGGGGCGTGCGCGGGGTCGAGATCGGCTCGGTGATGTTCGGGAAGCCGGGGGCGGGTGGCAAGGAAGCGCCGGCGCCGATGGAGCTCGTGCGCCTGGCCATACCGCGACGCACCTATACGCAGAGCCACGTGGACTACGTGGGCGAGGTGATCGCCGAAGTCGCCCGGCGCAAGGCCGAGCTGCGCGGCTACCGCATCGTGGAGCAGGGGCCGTGGCTGCGGCACTTCACCGCGCGCTTCGAACCCCTGTGAGGACGTCAGGACTTCTTGTTCCGCTCCTCGAGCCGCACGATCAGCTTCTCGATTTCCAGTTTGGCGCGCTTCATCGCCGGGAGCAGACGGGTCTGCAGCTCGGCTTCCAGGTCTTTCCCTTCCTTCTTCCACGTGCTCGCGATTTCCGCGCCGATGTCCTTCATCACGTCGCGGAACCGGTTCCCCAAGTCACGCCAGGTGGGAATGACGTCGACCTCGGTCGGTGCGACCTCGGCCGGCTTCGTGGGCAGGTTGTCCATGGTGACCTCCTCGGTGAAACGATGTTGGCGGACCCTCGCTGAAGGGCTCGTGAGACGCGCCCCAGAGAGGCTTCAGGTGGTACGCCGGAGACGGGCGAAAGGGTTCAGCGCGGCGCCCGGTAGCGAAACCGTTGGGGCTCGCTTATTTAATGGGCTCCGGACAGGTGGCCGAGCGGCTGAAGGCACGCGCCTGGAGAGCGCGTAAACGGGTAACCGTTTCGTGGGTTCGAATCCCACCCTGTCCGCTAGACTCAGTCGTCAGGACAGGTGCGTGAGCGGTTGAAACGGCCGGTCTCGAAAACCGGTGTGCCCGTAAGGGTACCGAGGGTTCGAATCCCTCCCTGTCCGTCGGTAACGGCCGTGCATCGAACCAGCCTGCTGCTCCTCGGTCTCGCGAGCCTCCTCCCGGCCGCCCGCCTTTCCGCGCAATGCCCCGACGGCTCCGCGCCGCCGTGCACGCGGGCCGGAGTCCGCGTCGCTCCGGCCGCGAACAGCGTCGCCGTGCTGTATTTCGCAGCGCGAGACACCGCCGACGCCTACCTCGCCGACGGCCTGACCGAGGACGTCACCAGCCTGCTCGGCAGCGTCACGGGCGTTCAGGTGCAATCGCCGGGGATGGCCCGGCGGGCGCAGCGCGCCACTCCCGACAACTTGCTCGCTGTCGCCCGTACGCTCGGAGTTCGGTACCTCGTCGATGGGTCCGTACGCCGAATCGGAACGCGCGTGCGCGTTTCGGCACGGCTGGTGAGTGGCGCCAACGCCGTCGCGTTGTGGGGCGACGTCTTCGATCGGACTCCGGACGAGCTGCTGGCGTTGCCGTCGGTGATTGCCCGTGAGGTGGCCGCGCGTGTCGGCGGGGCGGCTGCCGCGCCGATCAGCACATTCCGCACCCGGAGCCCCGCTGCCTACGATCACTATCTACGCGGCAATTTCTTTCTGGCGCAACGCTCGGCGCAGGCGACCGCCCAGGCGCTCCAGGAGTATCGGGAAGCTGAGCGACTCGACTCCGGGTTTACGGCGGCGGTCGGGCGCGGGGCCTACGCGCACGCCATCGCCCGCTTTCTCAACGTCCCGCTGGCCGGTGTGCCCGTCGAGAGTCTAGCGATACGCGGGCTTGCCGTTGCGGACCGGGCGCTGCGGCGGGATTCGGGATCCTCCGAGGCGTGGATGGCCCGCGGCGCCCTCCTGTCCTTCGCCCATCCCCTCACCTTGGAGGGCGCGACGGACGCCTTCGATCGGGCTATCGCCCTCGATCCGCGCAACGCAGAAGCTCACCACCAGTACGCAGCGGTCCTGAATTTCCTGGGTCGGCACGGCGATGCGGATCGGGAGCTGCATCTGGCGCTCGCGCTTGATCCGGGGCGCGCCATCTCCTATTCCGACCTGGCGGTGACCCACGGTCGCGACACGGCTCTCGCGGTTGCCTTGGCCGACAGCGCTGTCGCCCTCGATCCCACGTCCCCGACGTTGCGTCGGGTCCGGGCCCGGGCGCGTCTCGTGGCGGGGGACATTCACGGTGCCCTGGACGACGCGGAGCTCGCCAACCGGATTCTACCGCGGAACCCGATCGTGGAAAACGTCCTCGCCATGGTGCTGGCGCGAGCGGGCGACACGGCTCAGGCCCGGACGTTGATCGGGCATTGGATGGGGCGGACGGCTCATTGGTCGGTGTTCGCAGCTCAGGTTGCGATAGGGGACACCGCCGCCGCGCTGGATGGATTGGAAGCAGCGCGGACGGATCCAGGATATTGGATGGTTCTGCAATTTCCCGAGTTCGACGCCTTGCACGGCAATCCGCGGTATGAGCAGCTGTTGGTGAGGCTGCGGCCGCCGGGCGCGGTGGGACCGTGAGACGCAGTGTCCTCGTCAGCCACCGCCGTGCGTCCGGCGCTCGAGTTTCTCGAAGAACTGCTCGATGTCGGGCCACTGCGCCCCGAGGTCCTCGTAGCCGAGCTCCGCGAGCCGTGACGTGTACTCGGGCTCGAAGAGCAAATAGCTGAGAAACTCCGCCGCTCCTTCGCGCCGACCGCCCATGCTGTCGACGATCCGCCGCACCTCCTTCGGAAGGGACATCGAGAGTCCCCGGGACAGCGTGGCCAGGTCACGCCGCGGCCGCAGCAGCAGGAGGTCGACCGGCCGCAGGGACTCGGGCGCCGGCGTGTCGGCCGGCAAGGCCCCGAGCAGGGCATTGATGCGCGACAGCTGATCCGCATCGGCTTCCAGCTGGTCCTGAAAGATCGTATCGAGCAGCAGGCCGGAGACTTCCGCCACGCTGGGATACCGCCGCGTGGGAGCGACGAGGCTCGTGTCGCGGGCGCGCGTCTTCAACCCGATCACGAACAGCGCCCGCGCCCCGAGGCGAATCGCCGGCGCGAGCGGCGCGCCCTGGCCGACGCTCCCGTCACAGAAGAACTCCCCCACCAGGGGCACGGCGGGAAACAGAATCGGGATCGCCGCCGAGGCCATGACATGCTCGAGGCCGAGCGGGGTGCGCAGGCCCGCGTGCTGGAGTCCCTCCCACGCCGGCTCGTCGCCGCGGCCCTGGACGAACGTCACGGAGCGGTTCGAGTCGATGGCCGTGGCGCTGAGCGCGGCGGTACGCAGGCGTCCGGCGTCGATGTTCGCCTGGATGCCGCGGACGTCGATCGTCGCTTCGAGGAACTCGCGCAGCGGCTGTGTGTCGAGGATGCCGCGGGCCGGCGTCGGTCCGGTGCGTCGCCCGAGCAGCGAGGCGAGGAACCAGCGCGCCGCGGCGCCCACCAGGCTCCCCGGGCGCACCCGAAACACTTGCTCCGTCGTGAGTCTGCGCCAGGCCACTTCCAGTCCGGCGACGGCCCGCCCGAACGGTCCGGGATGGGCCGCGAGGTAGATGGTGTTGATCGCGCCGGCCGACACGCCCGTGAGAATCGGGAATTCGAGATCCGGGAGCCGCTCGGCCAGGGCGGCGAGCACCCCGACCTGATACGCCGCCCGGGCGCCGCCACCGGGAAGTACCAGCGCGAGCTTGGAGGAATAGCGCTGCGGTCGGGCCAGCCGCTCTCCGGCGGAGGTCACGCCCGTGCGGTACTGCGGCGCCGACACGACTCGGAGGGATTCGGTCATGCCGCTACCGTGCACCGGCCGGGAGCGCGTCGCGAAGCGCTCCGATGGCCTCCTCCAGCTGCCGGTCCGACAGGTACGGCGCCGGGCCGAAGCGCAGCGTCTCACCCCGGAAATCCGTCCACACGCCGCGCCGGCGCAGCTGCCGGGAGATCTCTCCCGCCTGGGGGGCGCGCAGGGCCAGGAATCCGCCGATGGCCTCGAGCGGCGCCGAGCGGCGGTCTCGATCGATGACGCTCGTGTCCAAGTCGAGTGTGTCGAACGTCCGCGCCAGGAGCCGCACCTGATGCTGGCTCACCGCGCGCAGCAACGCGGGTGAGAGCCCCTGCCGGTGGAAGAACTCGAACACCGCCGCGGCGCGGTAGTGGCTCGTGGAATCGTACGTGGCGCCGGCGAACCGGGCCGGGCCGATGCCGTAGGGGACCAGGCCGGCCACCGGCGTCGCCGCCAACTGGCCGAACTCGCTGTACCATCCGGTGACGACGGGACGGAGCGTGCAGTCCGGCGGCAGCCGCAAAAACGCATTTCCCTCGCCCAGCTGGCAGTACTTGTAGCCGCCGCCCACGACGTACGCACCCTCGAGTCGCTCGGCCACCAGCGAGAATGGCACGACGTTGAGGGCGTGATAGGCGTCCACCAGCAGCTCCGCGCCGAAGCGGCGGCACGCCTCCAGCGCCGCGGCCAGGCCCGGGACGATGTGCGCGTTCTCGTATAACACCGCCGACACGAGCACCGCGGCCGTGCGATCCGTGACCATCCTCGCGAGCCGTTCCGCCACCTGCGCCGCGGGCCGGGACGGCACCCGGATCACCTCGATGCCCGCTTCGCCCAGCCGGTCGAGCTGCCGGCGCAGCGTGTGGAACTCGCCGTCGGTCGTGACGAGGCGGGGACGCTGGGCGAGCGGCAGTGCGGAGAGAAACCGCACCACGAGGTCGTGCGTGCTCGTGCCCAGGGCGATGTGCCCGGCGGAGTCCTCCAGCAGCTGGGCGTATCCCGCCCGCACGCGATCGGCCATCTCGAACGCGCGGTCCCACTTGTCGTCCACCAGCTCTGCCGCGTCGAGCCACGCCTGCTGCTGCGCCGCGAACCCGGCGTCGGGCCACGCCTGGTGCGAATGGCCCGTCAGGAGCAGCCGCTCGGCGACACGAAAGCGGGCGTAGTGCGGCGCGAGGGCGTTGGGAGTCGCAAACAGCGCGTCGGCCGTGATCATCCCAGGGCTAAAGCCCTGGCTCGGCGAGATGGGCGTCACAGCTCGGTGCGGATCTCCCACAGATCCGGAAACGCCGGCCGGTTGAGCGTCGTCATGAGGTACTCGGCGCCGGCCGACCCGCCCGTGCCGCGGCGCGTGCCGATCGTGCGCTGCACCATCTTCACGTGACGGTAGCGCCACTCCATGAACCCCTCGTCCAGGTCCACGAGTCGCTCGCACACCGCGGTGACGCCGGGGTTCGTCCGGTACACCTGGATCAGCGTCCTTTGCAGCTCGGGGTTCGACTCGACCAGGCGGGTGACGTCGCGCTCGAGCAGCGCGCGCGGCACGACCGCCCCGTTGTGGCCCAGGAAGACGAGGAACGCGTCCCACACGCTCGGGGCCTGGTAGCGCCGCTCCACCCGGCGGCGGTGCTCGCTCCCGGCCGGGTAGCGCTCGGCGGCCTGCGCCTGCTTCAGGCCGAGGGCGCACTCGAGCTCGCGGAACTGGAAGGACTGAAAGCCGCTGCCGGCTTCCAGACGATCGCGAAAGGCGAGGAAGCCGAGCGGCGTGATCGTTTCCAAAATGTCGATCTGGGCAACGAGCACCTTCAGGATGGTGAGGACCCGCTTCAGGGTGTGCAGCGCCTGCGGGGTTTCGTTGCCGCGCAGCAGCTGCATGAGATGGTCCATCTCGTGCAGCAGCTCCTTGAACCACAGCTCGTACACCTGATGAATGATGACGAACAGCGTCTCGTCGTGCTCCAGCTCGCCCTCGTGGGGGCGTTGCAAGGCGAGCAGGTCGTCGAGGCGCAGGTAGCTCGCGTAGGTCACGGCCATGGGTGTGGTCCTAGGTGAAGCGCGGTTTGTAGGCGTCGAGGGACTCGTACTGGTCCGGCCACTCGACGGGCCAGTCGAGGGCGCGCGCCGCATGGCGCGTCCAGTACGGGTCCCACAGGTGCGCGCGCGCCAGCACGCAGAGATCGGCGCGGCCCGCGGCGAGGATGGTGTTGACGTCGGTGTAGCTCGAGATGTTCCCGACCGTCATCACCGGCATCCCCGCCTCGTGGCGGATCCGGTCGGCGAACGGCGTCTGGAACAGTCGTCCATACACCGGCCGTTGCTCCGGGACCGTCTGCCCGGCCGAGACGTCGAGAATGTCGCAGCCGTGCTGCCGGAACAGCCGCGCCACATCCACCGCGTCCTGCGACTCCATGCCGCCCGGGGCCCAGTCGACCGCGGAGATGCGCACCGAGATCGGTTTGGCGGCGGGCCAGGCGGCGCGCACCGCGTCGAACACGTCCAGCGGGAATCGCATCCGGTTGTCGAGCGCACCGCCGTAGTCGTCTTGCCGTCGGTTGGTCAGGGGAGAAATGAACCCGGCGAGCAGATAGCCGTGGGCGAAGTGCAGCTCCAGCACGTCGAATCCCGCCTCCTCCGCCATGCGCGCCGAGCGCGCGAAGGCGTCGCGCACGCCGGCCATGTCGGCGCGGTCCATCTCCTTCGGAACCTGGCTGTGCGGGAAATAGGGGATGGGCGACGCCGCCATGATCGGCCAGGCGCCCGATTCGAGCGGCTGATTGTCACCGTCCCACATCAGCCTGGTCGCGGCCTTGCGACCCGCGTGACCCAGCTGCAGGCCGATCTTCGCCCGGGAATGGCGGTGCACGAAGTCCACGATGCGCCGCCACGCCGCGACGTGCTGCGGCGCGTACATCCCGGTGCACCCGGGAGAAATGCGACCCTCGGCGGTGACGTCGGTCATCTCGGTGAACAGGAGGGCCGCGCCGCCCAGGGCGCGGGCCCCCAGGTGGACCAGATGCCAGTCGTTGGGCGTGCCATCGTCGGCCGAGTACTGGCACATCGGGGAGACCACGGAGCGGTTCTCGAGCACCAGCTCCCGCAGCCGGAACGGCGTGAACAGCGGGGGCGGAACGGGATCGGGGGGGAGCGTCACGCGCGC
>JBGQHV010000094.1:0-12554 GCA_041498155.1 Gemmatimonadota bacterium
ATCGCGTACAGAGCCGGGAAGATCATCTTGTGGGCGAGGTCGCCCGTGACGCCGAACAAGACCAGCGCGTCGGACGGCGCCGGGCGGGGGGGGTGAGCCATCTCAGCCGCCACCCGTCTTCTCCACGTGCCCGCCGAACTGCTTGCGCATGGCGGAGAGCACGCGGTCGGCATAGTCGGCTTTGCCCCGGGACGCGAAGCGTCCGAACAACGCCGAGCTGATGATCGGGGCCGGCACGCCCTCGTCGATCGCGGCCGCGAGCGTCCAGCGCCCTTCGCCCGAATCCGATACGCGGCCCGCGTAATCCTTCAGATCGGGGTCGCCCTGCAGCGCGGTCGCGGTGAGATCCAACAGCCAGGAACAGATCACGCTGCCGCGGCGCCACAGCTCGGCGATCTCGGGCAGATCCAGATCGTACTGGTAGAACTCCGGGTGGCTCATCGGCGTCGTCTCGGCATCCGTTTCCCGCTGCTGCGTACCGGCGTTGGCGTTGCGCAGGATGTTCAGTCCTTCGGCATAGGCGGCCATGAGGCCGTATTCGATTCCGTTGTGCACCATTTTGACGAAGTGACCGGTCCCTTGTGGCCCGCAGTGCAGGTAGCCTGAGTCCGCCGTGCTGTCGCGCGTGTTCCTTCCGGGCGTGGCCGGAGCGGCGTCTCTGCCGGGTGCCAGGGTGGTGAAAATCGGGGCCAGGTGTCGGGCGGTGTCCGCCGCCCCACCGATCATCAGACAGTAGCCACGCTCGAGGCCGAGCACACCACCACTCGTCCCGACATCGAGATAGTGGATCCCGCGCTGCCGCAATTCGGCGCCACGCCGGATGTCGTCCCGGTAGAAGGAGTTGCCGCCGTCGATGACGATGTCGCCGTCGGCAAGCAGCGGCGCCAGCAGCGCCAGCTCCTGATCCACCACGCCCGCCGGCACCATCAGCCACACGGCGCGCGGCCGGGCCAGTTTGGCCACCAGGTCTTCCAGTGAAGACGCGCCGATGGCGCCCGGGTGCACCAGCTGCTTGACGGCCTCCGGGTGCACGTCGTAGACCACACACTCGTGGCCGCCGCGCGTCAGCCGCCGCACCATGTTGGCGCCCATCCGTCCCAGACCGATCATTCCGAGCTGCATCGTGAGTCTCCTTGCCTACCGTAGCGCCTCGTCCACGATCGCCTGTGCTTCCGCCGCGATGCGATGCAGGTGATCCGCTCCACGAAAGCTCTCCACATAGATCTTGTAGATGTCTTCCGTACCCGAGGGTCGTGCGGCGAACCAGCCGCCCTCGGCAATGACCTTGATGCCGCCGATCGGGGCGTCGTTGCCGGGCGCGTGGTTGAGGATGTGCTGCACCGGGTCACCCGCGAGGTGCGTACAGCGCAGCTGCTGCGGCGACAGCCCCGCGAGCCGCTGCTTCTGCGCCGCGGTGGCGGGGGCCTCGATCCGGTCGGTGAACGGCTCGCCCAGCTCCCGCGTCAGCTCGCGGTGGATCTCGCCGGGATCGCGTGCCGCCCGTGCCGTGATCTCGGCCGCGAGCAACGCCGGGACGATACCGTCCTTGTCCGTGGTCCACACCGTCCCGTCCCGGCGCAGAAAGGCCGCGCCCGCGCTTTCCTCGCCGCCGAAGCCGAGCGAGCCGTCCAGCAGACCCTCGACGAACCACTTGAACCCAACCGGCACCTCGTACAGGCCGCGGCCGAGGCGCGCGCTCACGCGATCGATCATCGCGCTGCTCACCACGGTTTTCCCCACCCGGGCGTCCGCGGGCCACTGCGGCCGGTGTCGGAACAGGTGGTGGATGGCGACCGCGAGGTAGTGATTGGCCGGCAGCAATCCCGCGCTCCGGGTGACGATGCCGTGCCGGTCGTGGTCGGTGTCGCACGCGACCGCGATGTCGAAGCGATCCTTCAGGCCGATCAGCCGCTGCATCGCATACCACGACGAGGGGTCCATCCGGATGCGGCCATCCCAATCCACCGACATGAACGCGAAGGTCGGATCGACCGTTTCGCTGACCACCGTGAGGCTCAGGCCGTAGCGCTCGGCGATCGCGCCCCAGTAGTGGACCCCTGCCCCGCCGAGCGGATCGACGCCCACACGGATGGTGGCAGCGCGAATCGCCTCGATGTCGATCACCGCGCCCAGATCGTTCACGTAGGTGTGGAGATAGTCGTGCCGGTGCGTCGTGGCGGCGCGTAGCGCCCGCTCGACCGGCACCCGCTTCACGCCCTGCAGACCACGCTGCAACAGGGCGTTGGCCTCTCCCCCGATCTGGTCGGTGACGACCGCATCGGCCGGTCCCCCGTTGGGCGGGTTGTACTTGAACCCGCCGTCCTCCGGTGGATTGTGCGAAGGCGTGACGACGATACCGTCGGCCAGACCGGAGGTCCGTTCGCGATTGTAAGTCAGGATGGCGTGCGACACGGCGGGCGTCGGCGTGTATTCGTCGTGCTCGGCGAGCATGACGTCCACGCCGTTGGCCGCCAGCACCTCGAGCGCGCTGGCACACGCCGGTTGCGACAACGCGTGCGTGTCGATCCCGAGGAACAACGGGCCATCGATGCCCTGGTGGGTGCGGTACCGGCAAATGGCCTGTGTGATGGCGAGCACGTGCCATTCGTTGAAGGTCGTGTGGACGGAAGACCCGCGATGCCCCGAAGTGCCGAAGGCGACTCGTTGTGCGGCGACTGCGGGGTCGGGCACAGCGTCATAGTAGGCCGCGATGAGCTTGGACACATCGACCAGCATCTCCGGAGGAGCCGGATGGCCGGCCAGTGGACTGACCTTCATGGCGCGAGCCGCTCGAGGTCGCGCGCGGCGGCAGCGTCGAGCAGCCAGTGCACCCGCCCATGTGCTGGCGCAATCAATTGAGCCGGGAGCGCGTCGGGTCGTTGCGGCCCCTCGAGCACCCGCTGAACGATCGCGGCTTTCCCCGCCCCCGAGACGAGGAAGAGGATCTCGGCCGCCGCGTTGATGATGACCGGCGTGAGCGTCACCCGCCACGGCGGCTCCATGTGGGTGCGGTGGGGCATCACCCAGGGATCCCCGTCGGTCACGAGCGGGGCGCCCGGGAACAGCGAGGCGGTGTGTCCATCGTCGCCCAGACCGAGTAGGACAAGGTCGATGCGGGCTTCGGGCGTGTCGCGGGGCGGGCCCTGTGGTGTCCCGAGCAGCTTGCGGAGCTCTTGTTCGTACGACCGGGCGGCCGCAGCGGGGTCGTCTTCACCACGGATCCGGTGGACGCACGCCGCGGGAATCGGCACGTGATCGAGCAACGCCTCGCGTGCCATCCGATAATTGCTCGCCGCATGGTCGGGCGGCACACACCGCTCGTCACTCCACAGCACCTGGACCAGGGGCCACGGCACGGACGAGGCGTAGAGTGGCCCGGCCAGCTGTGCGTACAAGCCGGCCGGGGTGGTGCCGCCGGACAGCGCTACCACGAATGTGCCGCGTGAATTGATCGCGTCGCCCGCAGCCTGCGCGAATCGTCGGGCCGCCTCCTCCGCGAGGGCCTCGGCGTTGGGGAATACGGTGCGGCTCATAGATAGAAAGGTGCATGCGTCGTGGAGCCCTGCCAACGGACGGTGTGCCAATCGCGAATCTTGCGCGCCGGAGACCGGACTCTCACCTTTGCGTCCAACACGTGAACGCGCGCCCACGGTTTCTCCTCGGTCTGATTCTTGTGCTGGGCGCCGCGCTCCGGCTCGCCCTCTACCTCACCCGTCCGTCCTACTCGATCGACGAAACGATGCTCGGGCTCGAAATCGGAGCCCGTTCGTTCGTCGGGTTGCTCCACCCGCTCGAGTCGCTGCAGACGGCGCCGCCGCTCTTTCTTTGGAGCGTGAAGTTCGCCGCCACGGTCGCGGGGATGAGCGAGTACGCGCTGCGCGCCATCCCGCTCGCGGCGGGTCTCCTGCTGCCGTATCTGGTGTGGCGCGTCGGGCGGCGTGTGGTGGGGGACGACTCCGCGCTCCTGGCCGCGGCACTCGCCGCGCTCGCGCCGGCGCTCGTGCAGTACAGCGTGATCGTCAAACCGTACATCACCGATGCCGTGGTTGCCCTGGCGCTGTACGACAGCGCGCTCACGGTGCTCGAGCGTCCGACGGAGCGAGCACCCTGGGTGTGGCTCGCCATGGTCGGCCTCCTCGCCGTCGTGGGCTCGGTGCCTGCGCCGATTCTCCTTTCAGGCGTCGCCGCCGCGCTGCTCTTCGGCGTGCCCGCGGCGCGGTGGCGATTGCTGGGTTGTCTGGCCCTCTGGGGCGGCGCCTTCGTCCCGATGTACCTGATGCTGTATCGGCCAGTCGCCGCGAGCGACTACATGCAGCGGTTCTGGGGTGCGAGCTTCTTCACGCCGGTGCATTGGAGCGGATGGCAGCTCGCCGGCCGCAGCATCGTCCAGTCGCTCGTCGCCCGGCCAGCGCCCCTGGGCCTGGTGCTCCCCGTTGTCGTGTTCATGGCCGGTGGGTACTGGACGGTGGCGCATGCGCGCGGCCGGGGGATCGCGGCGCTGCTCGGGGTCCCGGTGCTCGCCGTGCTCGTCGCGTCGGCGCTGCAGCGTTACCCGCTCTCGGCAAGGCTGCTCCTGGGCATCGTCCCGACGCTCATCCTGTGTTGTGCGGCGGGCGTGGCGGCGGTGACTCGGTGGCGCGCGGTGGTGGGTCTTGGGCTTGGCACCGTCACGCTCCTGGTCCTCGCCGCGGTGGACGTGACGCATCCCTACCGCACCCCGGCGCTGCGCCCCGCCGTGCTCGACGTCGCGCGCGTCGCAGCCGGCGAGCCGGTCTACGTCTCGAGCGGCGCGGTTCCGGCGTGGGCCTTCTACACGACGGACTGGTCGGCGCCCGACACGGTCTATCTACGACACATTCGCCAGTGGGCGGGACGACCGGACGCTATCGCTTATGCCAACGCGGCACCGCGAGGCCGGGAGGTTGGCCGCACCGAAGGCGAGCAGCTCCACGAGCGACGGCTGGGTCGATTGGAGATCCTCGGACTCGCTTCGGGGATCCAATGGCGGGAAGTGTCGGGCTTGACCGGCTCGGCCCCCGATTCCGGTTGGGCGGCCCGCGAAGCGACCCGCATTCGGGAGGCCGCGGCGCCCGAGGTGTGGCTGATCCTCGCGAACGCCTACGCCACGAGTGTGACGTCGTTGGTCGGAATGCTGGAGGCCCAAGGTGGAATCCGCGACCGAGAGTCCCTGGCGGGAGGTGTCCACGTCTACCGGTTTCGATTCCCATAATTGACGTCCGCCGCCGTCGGCGGTTAGCTTCGCGCTCGGTGTCCGCCTCACGTCCCCGCCTCGCTCCCGCATGCAGCTGACCGTCCACCAGGCGGCCTCGTACCTCGGGGTCAACGAGGCGACCGTGCGGCGCTGGATCACGCAGCGCGGCCTGCCCGCGCACCGCGTGAACGAGCGCCTCCACCTGAACGCCATCGAGCTGTGGGAGTGGGCTACCGAGAACGGCATCGCCGTGTCGCGTCGGCTTCTGGACCAGGCGCGGCGCCGTCCCGACGAGGTGGCTCCGCTCTCGGAGCTCCTGGCGGCGGGCGGGATCCATCACGATGTGGACGGCGAAGGCAAGACGGACGTGCTGCGGGAAATCGTGGCGCGCCTGCCGCTCCCGGCCGACACCGACCGGGCATTTCTCGTCACGGTGCTCGAAGCGCGCGAAGCGATGGGGTCCACGGGGATCGGCGGCGGGATCGCGATTCCGCACGTGCGCAATCCGATCGTGCTGCACGTCGAAGCGCCGTTCGTGACGCTGTGCCTCCTGCGTCATCCGGTGGCATTCGACGCGGTGGACGGCAAGCCGGTCCACGTTCTGTTCACCCTGATCAGCCCGAGCGTGCCGGCGCACCTGCGGATTCTGGCGCAGCTCGGGTTCGTGCTGCGTGACGAGGAGTTGCGACGGCTGCTCGCGCAGCGCGGCAGCGCGACCGACCTGCTGGCACGCATCCGCGCCCTCGAGGAACAGACGAGCGGTATGCACCCGACCGTCCCCCGCGGCTCATGACGCTGTACTTCCTGGGGCTCGCGGCGCTGGTCGCCGCGGGGCTGAGCGCCGTGCTGCTGCGGCACCGGCCTGTGCTCGCCGATCGGGGCTACGGGCTGC
Source organism: Gemmatimonadota bacterium (assembly GCA_041498155.1). Taxonomy (GTDB): domain Bacteria; phylum Gemmatimonadota; class Gemmatimonadetes; order Gemmatimonadales; family GWC2-71-9; genus DASTHG01. The sequence continues at coordinate 6,105 of JBGQHV010000094.1, forward strand.
TGGCGGGCGCCGGCGGCGTGCTGGCGGCGCTGCCCGCGGTGCGGGTGCTGACCGGGGGTCCCGCGGTGGAGGGGCAGCTCGGGTCCTGGGTTTTCGGCATCGACCTCCTGTCCGCCGCTTTCCTCATAGTCGTCCTTGTGCCGGGTCTGGCGAGCGCCCTGTATGGCGTGCGCGCGCTGCGCTCAGCGCGCGCGCACGGGTCGAACGCCGCTCGGTTGCTCTTCGCGTTCGAGCTGGCCGCCCTGGCGCTGGTCGTCACGGCGCGGGCGGTCGTGCCCTTCCTCATCGCCTGGGAAGTGATGGCGGTGCTCGCCTACTTCCTGGTGACGTTCGAGCACGAGCGCGCGGAGGTGCGGCGGGCGGGGCTCGTGTATCTCGTGGCGACACATGCCGGGACGCTCGCCCTGCTCGCGCTGTTCGCTTCCTGGGCCGGACCATCGGGAGGGGGATCGCTCAGCTTTGATGCGCTGGCCGCGCGTGCCGGCTCGCTGCCCGCCGGCGGGGCGCTGGTGCTGTGTCTCGCGCTGTTCGGGTTCGGGCTCAAGGCCGGTCTCGTGCCGCTGCACTTCTGGTTGCCGGACGCGCATGCGTCGGCGCCATCGCACGTCTCGGGGTTGATGTCCGGCGTGGTGATCAAGATGGGGATCTACGGGCTGATCCGCGTGGTGAGCCTGCTCGCGGCCCCGCCCGCCTGGTGGGGCTGGCTGGTGCTCGCCCTCGGCGCCGTTTCGGCGGTGCTCGGCGTGCTGTGGGCCCTGGCGCAGCACGACTTGAAGCGCCTGCTCGCCTACCACAGCGTCGAGAACATCGGGATCATCCTGATGGGGCTCGGCGCCGGCGTCCTGGGGGTCACCTATCGCGTGCCACTCGTCGCGGTTCTGGGATTCGCGGGTGCGATCCTCCACACCCTGAACCACGCATTGTTCAAGACGCTGTTGTTTCTCGGCGCGGGTGCGACCTATCACGCTACGGGGACCCGGGACTTGGACCGCCTCGGCGGTCTCGCGCGCCGGATGCCCCTCACCTGGATCACGTTCCTGATCGCGTCCGTTGCCATCGTGGGCCTGCCGCCGCTCAACGGGTTCGTCAGCGAATGGGTCGTGTATCGAGCGCTGGTGGGCGGGGTCACCTCCGCCGGACCGATCCGTCTGTCGCTCGTCGGGGTCGCCGCGCTCGCGCTCGTCGGCGGGCTCGCGCTCGCCAGCTTTGCGAAAGTCTGCGGCATCGTCTTCCTCGGCGCGCCGCGCTCGGCTGATGCGGCACGTGGGCACGAGCCGGCCCCAGGGCTCCTGGCCCCGATGTTCGGTCTCGCAGCGGCGTGCGTGCTGATCGGACTCGCTCCCGGGCTCGCGGTCGGGCCGGCACTGGCGGTGGGTGCTTCGGTGGCGCGGGTGGGGGTCGAAACGGCCGGCAGCGAGATCCCGCAGGCCGTCACCCGGATCGGGCTCCTGTCATTGACGGTGGTGACGCTGCTCGCGCTCGGGAGTCTGGTTTGGGGCGCCCTGCGGCGGCGGCGTCCGATAGCTCAGGCGGCGACGTGGGGTTGCGGCTACGCGCTTTCGAACGCGCGGATGCAGTACACGGCGTCGTCGTTCGCGGCGCCGCTGCTCGCCGCCTACGGACCGCTGGCCGGCGTGCACGAGACGCGCAGCCGCACCGCGTTTCACAGTCACGCGCGCGAAATCGTGCTCGAGAGCGCGATCCTCCCGGTGTGGGCCGGGGTGCGCGGCGCGCTGTGGCGGTTGCGGCCGATCCAACACGGCCGGCTATGGGTGTACCTGCTGTACCTCATCGCCGTCCTGCTGCTGCTCCTCCTCTATCTCGCGGGCCTCGTCGGGGGCACGCCGCGATGACCGCCGGGCCGCTGTTGAGCCTCGGTGCGGTACTGGTGCTCGCGCCGGCCTTGCCGGGCGTCGCCACCAAGACGAAAGCCCTGCTGACCGGCCGCCGCGGCGCGCCGGTGCTGCAGCTCTATCGGGATCTCCTCCGATTGCTGCGCAAGGGCGCCGTGTACAGCCCGACCACGACGTGGATGTTCCGTTTCGCTCCCGTGGCCGGTGTGGTGACGCCGCTGCTCGCCGGGATCCTGTTGCCGCTCGACGGCCGTGGTGCCGTACTGCAATTCTCCGGTGACTTCGTGGCGTTCGCCGCGCTCCTGGCGCTGGGCCGCTTCACGTTGATCCTCGCCGCCCTCGACACCGGATCGAGCTTCGAAGGCATGGGCGCGAGCCGGGACGCGGCGTTCGCGTCGCTCGTCGAGCCCGCGCTGTTTCTGTGCTTCGTCGTGCTGATGCTCGCGACGGGCCAGCTGTCGTTGAGCGGCATGCTCGGCGCGGCGCCGGCGCCCTCCCTCGCGATGGTCGCGGTGAGTCTGTTCTTCGTGCTCCTCGCGGAAGCGTCGCGCGTGCCGGTGGACGATCCCGCCACCCACCTCGAGCTGACGATGATCCACGAGGTCGCGGTGCTGGATCACAGCGGCCCCGACCTGGCGTTGCTGCTCTATGGCGGCGCGCTGCGGATGGCGCTGTTCGCGGCGCTCCCGATTGTCGCCCTGGTGTCGCGCGCCGAGTGGGCGGCTCCACTGGCATTGGCGGTGCTGGTAGCAGGGATGATCGTGGTGGCGGTGGTGGTGGGGATCATCGAGTCCAGCATGGCCCGGCTCCGGCTCAGCCGCGTCCCGCAGTTCCTCGTCGCCGCCTCGGTGCTCGCGTCGCTGGGCGTCATCCTCCAGCTGCTCACCTGACCATGCAACACCTCGCCGATCTGGTCTTGCTGCTGGTCCTCCTGACCAGCTTCCTCATCCTCGGCACCACGCGGCTCACGACCTGCATCCGCGCGGTGGCGGTGCAGGGCGGCTTGCTCGGGGTGCTGCCCCTGGTGCTCGAGCCGCAGTGGTCGCCCCACATCCTGGGGCTCGCCGCCGGGACGATTCTCGTGAAGGCGATCGTGCTGCCGTGGTTTCTCACCTGGGCGATCCGCGAAGCGGCAGTGCGGCGCGAGGTGGAGCCGCGCGTCGGTTACATCGCCTCGCTGATTCTCGGCGTCGTCGCAGTGGCGGTGGCGAGCGCCGTCGCGACGCGTCTCCCCGTGCCCGGCGATCACCCGGTCCTGCTGCTCGCCACCTCGCTCTCCTGCGTGATCATGGGTCTCCTGGTCCTCGCCACGCGCGCGAAGGCGCTGATCCAGGTCGTGGGCTACCTGATGTTGGAGAACGGGATCTACGTCTTCGGGTTGACGAGCGTGGACCGCGTGCCGTTCCTGGTCGAGGTCGGCGTGCTGCTCGATGTCTTCGTGGGCGTCTTCATCATGGGCATCGTGGTGTTCCACATTAATCGCGAGTTCGACTCGCTCGATTCCGCCCGGCTCACGGAGCTCAAGGACTGATGTTGCTCGCCGCGCTGGTGCTCGTTCCCGCGCTGGGCGCCGTCGGCGCCTATGGGCGTCCGGTGCGCCACGGCGCATGGCTCGTCGCCGTAGCGGCGGTTCATCTCGTGCTGGTCGCCGGGGCGTGGATCGCGCCGCCCCCGCCGATCCTCGATGGTTGGCTCGCGCTCGATCCCCTGGGGCTCATCGTGCTCACTGCGGTCAGCGCCCTCTTTCTTGTCGTGGCGACCTACGCGGTGGGTTATCTGCGGCGTGAGCGCGGTGGCCCGGGGTTCGCGAGCTGGCTGCTGGCGTTTCTTGCCGCCGCGTCACTCGTCGCGGTGAGCCATCATCTCGCGCTGCTCTGGGTCGGGATGGAGGGGACGACGCTGGCCTTCGCGCCGCTCATTTTCCAGCGGCGCGACCGCCGCTCGCTCGAAGCGGTGTGGAAGTACCTGGTGATCTCCTCGGTCGGTATCGCTCTGGCGCTGCTCGGGACGTTCTTCCTCGCGACCGCGCAGAGCGATCTCGGCCCCGGGGCGCGGCCGCTGGTGCTGGACGATCTGGTGAGCGGGGCGGCGCAGCTCCACCCGGCCTGGCTCAAGGCGGCGTTCGTGTTTCTGCTGGTTGGCTACGGCACGAAGCTCGGCCTCGCCCCGATGCACACCTGGAAACCCGACACCTACGGCGAATCACCGGCGCTGGTCGGCGGACTCATGGCCGGTGGGCTCACGAGCTGCGCCTTTCTGGGAATCGCCCGGGCCACCGAGGTGACGACCGCCGCGGGGCTGGCGTCGTTCGCGCGCCCGCCGCTCATCGCGTTCGGCCTCCTCTCGCTCGCCGTGGCCGCGGCGTTCGTGATCGGACAGAGCGACATCAAGCGGCTGCTCGCCTACTCGAGCGTGGAACACGTCGGGCTGCTGGTGCTGGGCCTCGGGCTGGGGGGGGTGGGCGCGTACGGCAGCATGCTGCACCTCGTGAACAACGCGCTGGTGAAAGGACTGCTGTTTCTCGCCGTCGGCTCGGCCGCGTTGGCGTCGGCGACCCCGCGGGGAGGTCTGTTGCGCGCCGCGCCGGCGTCGGGGGCGCTGCTCCTGGTGGGGCTATTCGCCGTGACGGGATCCCCGCCCTTCGGGATGTTCCTGAGCGAGCTCACGATCCTCCGGGCGGCGCTCGGCGGCGGGCACCCGTGGATCGCGGCGGCGATGCTGGCGTTGCTCGCCCTGATCTTCATCGGGATGGCGTCGATGATCCTGGAGATGCTGTACGCCCCGGCGCCGGTGTCGAGCCCGCCCGTGCGCGAGAGCCCCTGGCTGCTGGTCGGGCCCGCGGCGCTCGCGCTGGGGGTCCTCGTGCTGGGTGTGGCGATCCCCGGGCCGTTACAGGATCTGTTGGCGCATGCCGCGAGCGCCCTGGGTGGAGTCGCGCCATGAGCCGCTTCGACGAGCTGGGGCTGCGCAATCGCCGCGCCGTGCCCTGGGGGGCGGTGCCGCTCGAATCGACCGAGCGGTTTCGCGAGACGGTGATCGGGGCGGTGACCGACGGCTGGCGGATCACTTCGCTGTTTGGTCTCCCCGACGGCGACACCGAATCCCGGCTTGTCGCGATCCTGGCCGACGACGCCCGCGGAGAGCTGGGGGCCACGAGCACCCGGGTGCGGGAGGCATACCCGGCGCTCACGCCCGACTGCCCGACGGCCGGCCGGTTCGAACGCGAGATCGCGGAGCAGTGCGCCGTGACGCCCGAGGGGCATCCGTGGCTCAAGCCGTTGCGCCGCCACCCGCCCGATCACGCGCCGCCCGCACGACACGGCGGCCCCATCGACCGTGAGGCATACCCGTTCTTCCAGATGGAAGGCGATGAGATCCACGAAGTGGGCGTGGGGCCGGTGCACGCCGGGATCATCGAGCCGGGGCACTTCCGGTTTCAAGCGCACGGTGAAACGGTCCTCTTCCTCGAGATCGTACTCGGCTACCAGCACCGCGGCGTGGAGCGGCTGCTGGAAACGCTCGATGCCGGCCGCGCGATCCTGACGGCCGAGTCGATCGCGGGCGACTCGGTGATCGGGCATGCGGGCGCCTACTGCGGGGCGTTCGAGGCGCTGGCGCGCAGCCGCAAGACGCCGCGGGCGCAGACGGTGCGCGGTATTGCCCTCGAGCTCGAGCGGCTGGCCAACCATCTGGGCGACCTCGGCGCGCTGGCCGGGGACGTCGCCTACGCGCCGGCGGCGGCCTACCTGGGCCGCCTGCGGGGTGAATGCCTGAACCTCCTGATGACGCTGAGCGGCAACCGCTATGGACGGGGGCTGGTCCGTGCGGGCGGCGTCGGCTTCGACATCCCGCCGGAGATGGCGGTGGAGATGCGCGACCTCTTGCGGCGTCTCCGGGAGGAGGTCGCACCCGTGCTCGAGCTCCTTTTCGGGAGCGCCTCGGTCCAGGCCCGTCTCGAGGGAGTGGGCGTGGTGTCCAAAGCCGCGTGCGCCGACGGGGGGTTCGTGGGTCCCGTGGCGCGGGCGTGCGAGGTGCCGCGCGACGTGCGGCACGACCATCCATACGGGATCTTCCGCTTCGCGCACATCCCCGTGGCCACGGCCTGGGCGGGCGATGCGCTGGCGCGGGCGCTGGTGCGGCGGCTCGAGATCGAGCGCTCGCTGGAGTTCGCCATCGAGCAGCTCGGCGCGCTGCCCCGGGGCGAGGCGTGCGTGCCCTGTGGGGCGCTTCGGCCCGACGAGCTGGCGGTCGCGATGGTCGAAGGATGGCGGGGTGAGATCGTGCACGTCGTGATCACCGATGCCTCGGGAGGGGTGCGTCGCCACAAGATCACGGATCCCTCGTTCCACAATTGGGCGGCGCTGGCCCTCGCGATGCCCGGGAACGAGATCTCCGACTTTCCACTCTGCAACAAGAGTTTCAACCTCTCCTACGCGGGCCACGACCTGTGAGGACGCCGTGTTCGATCTGATACGCAATCGGCTGCGGCAGGGCTTCCGCACGCTGTCGTTCCCGAAGGGCCCGGCCCCCGAGTTTCCCGAGCGATTTCGTGGCCGCCCGGCCGGCGGCTCCGCTCCGCTGGATCTCGCGACGTGTC
>JBGQHV010000095.1:0-12546 GCA_041498155.1 Gemmatimonadota bacterium
AGCGCGCATGTCCACGTACCGCTTGACCGCCTCGTGGCGGATGACGCTGGGACCCGATACGACGCGGACGTGCGCCACATCGCCCAGCCGCACGTGCCCGCCGCTGGGGGTGTCGACAATCAGGTCGCGCAGGCTGTTGAGGCTCTGTCGTGTTTCCGGCGTGCTCCACACCACGACGTCGAACACCTTCTGGTCCTCGAACACATTGCCGACCTGCAGGCCCGAAAACATGGTCGCGGCGGCGCGGCGCACATCGCCGGGCTTGATGCCGTGGTGCAGCGCGGCGTTGAGATCGACCTCGACTTCCAGGACGGGCTGCCGCGCCGGAAGATCCAGCCGGAACTCCGACAGGCCCTCGATCCCCGTCAGCGCGGTGCGGACGTCCCCGGCCGCGCGGCGCAGCACGTCATCGGCACCGCCGTACACGCGGACGACCATGGAGTCATTCCAACGCGCCGCGATCTCCCGGCTCCGATCCTTCAGGTAGGTCGCCACGTCGTGGCGAAGCCCTGGGTAACCCCCGACCACCTCGTCGACGCGCCCGACGGTCTGCTCATACGGCGCGCCGGCGGCGACGGTGACCCATATCTCCGCCGAGCTCACGTTGACCACCTCGTCGCCGAAGATGGCCCGGCCCACGTGGGCCCCGGCGTTCTCGATACCGGGAAGGGCGCGCAGCTCGTGCGTCATGCGCCCCGCGATCCGGCTCATTTCCGGTTGCGAGGTACCGGGGGCGCTCCGCAGATGGATCAGCAGGTCCCGCTCCTTGAAGGAGGGGAGCACGGATCGCGCGAGGAAGGGGGAAACCACGAAGCCCAGCGCGACCATGAGCGCCAGGCCCACGAGCGCCACGCGCGGTCGTCCGATAAACCGGGACAATGCCCGCTCGTAGACCCGGTAGAGCCAGCCCGCGACCGGCGACTCGCGACGACCGAGCGGGGCGCGCCCGAGGAGCAGGAGTCCCAACGCCGGCGTGACGATCAGCGCCACCGCCAGGGACCCCAGCACCGCCAGTCCGTAGGAGATGGCCAACGGCCGGGAGAACGCGGCGGGCAAGTCGGCGACAAAAAAGACGGGAGACACCGCCAGCAGGGCGATCAGCGTGCCGAACAGCATGGCACCCCACATCCCGGCCGACGTCTCGAGAATGACGGTGGCCGCGGATTGGGTACCGCCCGCCTGGCGGCGCTCTCGCAGTCGCCGCGCCAAGGTGTCGACGTGCAGGATCGCGTCGTCCACGATGACGCCGAGGGCCATGCAGAGCCCCGCCACCATCATCACGTTCGTCGAGGCGCCGCGCAGGTACAGCACCACCCCGGCCGCCACGATCGACAGGGGGATCGCCACGACGCTGATCACGGTGGTGCGCCAGTCATAGAAGAAGGCGGCCAGAATCAGCACCACCAGGGCAAACCCGACGAGCACGGCGACGCCCAGGTTGTGGATCGACGTGTCGACGAAGCCGGTCGGTCGAAAGATCTTCGAGTCGAGCTCCAAACCGGTCAGACCCGGCCGTAGCTCCGCGAGGGCGTCCTCCAACCCACGCGTCACATCCCGCATGTTGGCGCCGGGAAACCGGTCCACGACCATCATGAGGTTGGAGCCGTCGTTGGTGAAGGCATCCCCGATCAGCGGCTGATGACCTTCCACCACGCGCGCCACGTCCCCCAGGCGCACGCCGGTGGCCTCGATCGGCACCTGGGCCAGACCTTCCGGCGACACGATCGGCAGGATGTGCCGGATCCCGAGCCGCTGATTGGCGTTGTCGATGAACCCGCCGGTTCCCGGGGTCGAGGCTTCGACGAAGCTCAGCGACGACACCCAGAGCGCGTTGCCCGTGGTCTCGAGGACCTGGAGCAGCGACACGTGACGATCGCGCAGCCGGGCGGGATCGACCAGGACCTGGAGCTGCCGGTCTCGTTGCCCCCAGATCGCCACGTTCGCGACGCCGGGCACTCCCAGCAGGCGCGGCCCGATCGTCCAGCGGGCGAGCACGGACATCTGGATCAGCGACAGCGTCTTCGACGAGAGCCCGATCATCATCACGCGCCCCGTGGACGACAGGGGCTGGATCATCGTCGGCGGCCGCGAAACGTGCGGCAGCGCGAACGCCTGGGTGAGGCGCTCCGACACCATCTGCCGGGCCCGCATCAGGTCGGTCCCGGGGTTGAAGGTGAGGACGATCGAGGACATGCCGGGCACCGACTCGGAGCGGATGGTCTGCAGCCAGGGCACGCCATTGAGCAGGTCCTGCTCCAGGCCGAGCGTGATCAGCTGCTCCACCTCCTCGGCGGAGAGCCCCAGGGCTTCGGTCTGGATCTCCACGGAGGGTGGCGTGAATTCGGGAAGGATTTCCACCGGCGCGTCACGCAGCTGCCTGATGCCGAGCACCATCGTCACCGCGGCGATCACCACCACGAGGAGTCGGTATTTCAGACTCGACGCAACGATCGAGCGCATCATGGGACGAGCCCTCCCCAGAGCTTCCTAGAAGCGGTAGGCATACTGAGCTTTCACCAGCAGCTGGTTGGATTCGAACGCGAAGCGATCGTTGAGATTGCGCAGCATGTTGTGGTTGAACACGACGAACAGCTCGCCCAGCGGATTGAAGGTCCAGCGCATCCGCGTGTTGGTGCCGAGACTGCGGCTCTCATTGTCGTACTGGACGAAACTCGCGACCTGCAGGTCGGCCGACACGTTCACCTGTACTCGGCCGCTGTAGAGCCGCTGAATGAAGTTTCCGCCGGGCAACTGGGCGCTGTGGCGCTCCATGCCCAGCTCCGCGGTCAGGAACGCCGACGGCTTCATGCGCAGCGTCATCTCGAGGCTGTTCAGCGTGCCGCCGTAGAAACTCCCCGTGTGAAACGTCGCCTCGCCGTTGAAGCGACGCTTGGACGCCAGGGCGAGCTGCACGTTGTAGCTGGTCCACCGGTAGACGTCCGCGGGTACGACCACCGTCGTGGTGTTGGAGCTGAACAGCTCGAAGTCCTCCGTGGGCCGGTCACCTTCCGGCTCGATGCTGAACTCGAACCGATCGCCGCTCTCCAGCTGCCAGTCGAGCGGCTTGATCTCCACGAGATAGCTCTCCCAGTGGCCACCGAGGTCGCTCACGATCGACGGATTGAACTCGAAGAACATCTGGCGGAGGATCGGCGAGTTCGGCCGCGGCATGAAAGCCGATTCCATCTGGAAGATCTGCACGCCGGTCCGCGGCACGAACGCCAGCGAGGGACTGAAATCCTCGCCGATGTACTTGTATGCCACCGCGACGTCCCACAGGTCGTTGGGGTAGTCGATCATCCCGCCGAACGCCTCGTCGGCGCCATCGGCGGAGTGGTTCTGCAGTCCCCAGGCTCCGATGAGCAGGTTCTTGTCGCCACGAAATTCGGAGGTCTGGAAGGTGAAGTCCACGCCACCCAACCAGCTGCCCGGGAGTCGCTGCGGGTCGCCGACCGTCGCGATCATGCCGACCGAAGATTCGGACAGCACGTTCTGCTTGATCCGCACCACGCCCATCGTCGCGTCGGTGTTCAGCGTGTCCGCCCGGCGTGTGTGCACGGTCAGGGCGCCGACGTTCGTATTGCCGACCCGGCCGTTCACCTTCACCCCGACCGAGATCGGGATCTCCAGCTGGTCCTCTTCTTCTCCCTGCAGGCCGATGCGGCGGCTCTGGAACGGGATCAGGTCTTCCCCGGTACCGAGGCCGAAGTCGAAGATGTCGGCCCCTTCGAGGAAGAAGGTCCGCTTCTCGGGGAACAGCAGGTCGAACCGCGTGAGATTGGTCTGCCGGGCATCGACTTCCGTTTCGGCGAAATCCGTGTTGATGGTGAGGGAGCCAACCAGATTCGAGCCCAGCTTCTTCGTCACGTCCAGACTGCCTTCCGCCTTGTAGACGCGGTCCTCGTCGGACGCGGGCCTGTTCGCATTGCCCACCAGACTGGGGCGAACGCTCAATCCGAGACCGAGATCGAACGGCGGCAGGTCGCTGAGCAACCCGGCGTGGCTGGTTTGATAGATCTCGTAGTCTCGGTTGGCGCCTGCCCACCGACTGGTCTCCAGCAGACGCTGCACGCTGCGCTGCACGTTGAATCCCCAGGCCGTGAGACCCGGCTTGAAGCTCAGACTCTTGATCGGGATCCGGATCTCCGCGCTCCAACCGGCGGCATCGCGCGACGTGGACGCCTCCCAGATGGCATCCCAATCGGTGTTGACCTCTTCCCCCCGCTCCGCCACCAGACCGTCGAACCGGGCCCCATTCGGGTTGACCGCGAACACGTAGCCTGAGCGCCCGTCCTGAAACGGATCGAGCACGATCAGCACGTAGTCCTCGAGCTCGAGATCGAAATCCCGCGTCTTGGCGAACGCGACGATGCCCGCCGGATTGCTGTCGTGGCACGTCACCCCGAACACGATCTCGTTCGCATTGACCAGGATCTTCACCGTGGTCTGCCCGGCCGGCACGCCGCCTTCTTCCGGCTCGATGGTCGTGAGGTTCGCGATCGAGTCCGCGTCGCGCCACGCCGCTTCGTCCAGCCGGCCATCGAGCTGGATGTCGCCGGCGAACCCCGTGACACGCACCGACCGCATGGCCCCGGCCGTGACGTCGAAGGCCGCGCTCGCGACGTGCGCCATCCCCGCGGCGGTCGCGGTGAGCGTGTACCCTCGGGCTTCCATGTCGATGCTGAGCGTGGAAAACGTTGCGACCCCGGCTACCGCCATCACCGTCGTCGTGCCGGACAGCTCGGCCTCGTCGCTCCCCGTTCCGTCGGTGAGCTCCACGGTCACGTTGCCCGTGAAGCTTGCGACGGTGTTGCCGGCGGAATCCTGCACTGCGACGGCCACGTCCGGGCTCACCTTCGCGCCGGCGGCTGTGGCGCCGGGTTGGCGAATGAATGCGAGTCTGGTCAAGAGGGCGGCGGCGGGACTCGGATCGGCGGCGGGACTCGGATCGGCCGCCGACGCGGCGGTGATGTCGAAGGCGGCACTGGCGACGTCGGCAAAGCCATCGGCGGTTGCGGTGAGCGTGTACCCGGTGGCCGCTTCGTTGATGCTCAAGTCGGAAAATGTCGCGACGCCGGCGATGGCGGCGACCGTGGCGGTGCCGGAGAGCTCCGATTCGTCTCCGCCGGTCTCATCCGTGATCGTCAACGTCACGTTTCCCACAAAACTCGTGACGATCTGGCCGGCCGCGTCCTGCACCGCCACCTGGATCGGGGGACTGATCGCGGTCAGCGCGGCCGTAGCGCTGGGCTGCACGACGAAGACGAGCCGGCCGGGCGGCGTTTGCGCCGCCGCCGGACCCGCCACGAGCAGTGCGACGAAGAGTGCAGCGCGCCAGGGAATGGAGCCCCGCAGGTTAGCCTTCATGGCGCCTCGTAGTAGGTTGCCGACGACAAACGAAGACACACACGTCGCTACTGCACACCGCCCTCCGGGCCGCCCGTCGCAAGTTTTGCGCTGACTGTTCGGCTCGATCCGGGCGGCGCGCGCGCCCGCGACGTGAGTTATCCGGGGAGATAGTCGGTCGGTTTGCGATTCCGCCGTCGACACCACGGGATTAGACCCATCGGGTGAGCAACGGTCGTCTCGCTCACTCGATCGCACTATAGACGGCGGGATATGGCCGCCTATAACTCCCGGCCATCGACCCTATTGCCGAGGGCTTGCCGCACTGCGGCTGGCGCGCCACAACAACTCCGGCTATCCGCGCTCCGGCGCGGCCGGTATCTTGCTCCACCTCGTAAGTCGACGAGCCTCACGATGGACCTTCGCGCGCAGCTGGGACTCTGGGGTGCCGGCCATACGGCGGCCACCGTGAGCGGGAGGCTGGTGGGCACGGACTACGCCCCCCGCATCCGCGCCGAGCGCTTGATCGCGTCCAGCCGAGTGGTGCTGGCGGTCTCCTCCCTCCTGGCTGTCTGGCTGGATCCCTACACCCCGGACGTGCACCAGCAGACGACCTACGTGCTGCTGGTGGGGTACTCGACGTTCGCGCTGATCGTCGCCGCCGTCGCCTGGCTGGCCAACGGGCCCCTGTATCGGCTGGGGCTCGCCACGCATGCGCTGGACCTGTTGCTGTTCTCCGTCCTGACGTATCTGACGGAAGGTCCGACCAGTCCATTCTTCACGTATTTCACGTTCGCCATCGTCGCCGCCACCCTGCGCTGGCAGTGGCGCGGCGCGTTGTGGACCGCGGCGGCTGCCCTCGTGATGTTCAACGGCACCGGCATCTTCGCCGCCGAGGTGATGAACGATCCCGCGTTCGAAGAGAACCGCTTCGTCATTCGGAGCGTCTACCTGGCGGTGATGGCCGGCCTGCTCGGCTACCTCGGCGCCTATGAAGAACGGCGCCGCCGCGAGATGTCCGAGCTCGCCGCATGGCCTCCGCACCGCGGCCGCAGCGCCGACTTGCCGCAACCCGAGGTGCTCGAGAGCGCTGCGCGGATCCTCGGGGCGCGCCGGGTGCTGCTCGCCTGGGAAGAGCCGGAAGAACCCTGGCTCCACCTCGCCTCATGGTCCGATGGCGATTTCCGTTCCTGGCGGGAGGCGCCAGAAACGTTCCAACCGGTCGTGGCCGAGCCGCTCGCCGACCTGGCGTTCCTTTCGAAGGATGTCGGCGCGCCGGCACCGATCGTCCTGCACCACGCCCCCCACGTCACCCAGAGCTGGCGTGGGACACCGATCCACCCCGCCATGCAGGCGCGGTTCGCCATGACGTCGGTGCTCTGCCTGCCGCTCCGGAGCGAATGTGTGGTCGGCCATTTGCTCGCGCTGGACAAGCCCGGCATGACGGCGGACGACCTCTTGCTCGGCGAGGTCGTCGCGCACGAAGTGGCCACTTCGATGGACCAGTCCCTGCTCTCCCGGCGCCTCCGCCATGCGGCAGCGATCGAGGAGCGCAATCGCCTGTCGCGGGACTTGCACGATGGGGTGCTCCAGTCGCTCACCGGCGCGGCGCTCCAGCTCGAGACCGTCCAGCGTCTCTGGGAAACGGAGCCTGCCGCGGCCCGGGAGCGGCTGTCGGCGATCCAGCGTCTCATCGTGGACGAGCAGCGCGACCTCCGATTCTTCATCCGCTTCTCCAAGGTCGCGCCGTTCGGACTGGCGGCGGGGAACGCGGGCCTCAATGCCACGTTGCGCCAGCTGGTGTCCCGGTTGGAAGGCCTGTGGGGACTGCGGGTGGAGCTGCACCTGGAGCACTTCGACGACCTTTCGTCCGATGCTCTCGCCTATGACATCTGCTTCATCGTCCAGGAGGCGCTCGTGAACGCCGCTCGGCACGCTGCCGCCTCGGAAGTGCGCGTCGCAGTCGCCAAGCAGAATGGCCACGTGCACGTCGCCGTGACCGACAACGGACGTGGGTTTCCGTTCGAGGGGGACTACGATCACGCCAGGCTCGATGCACTGCAGCTGGGGCCGGTCATGTTGAAGGAGCGGGTCAAGGCGCTGGGCGGGACCGTGGCGATTCGATCGACGCCGGCCGGCGCCCACCTCGACATCAGTCTGCCGCGCAGTCTCCGGGACGGATAGGATGCCGATCCGCCTCGTGCTCGGCGACGATCACCCGATCGTGCTCGATGGGCTGGAGAACCTGTTCCGTCTCGAGCCCGACTTTCGGGTGGTGGCGCGCTGCGTGAACGGGGACGAGTGCCTGGTCGCCGTGCGCCGTCATGACCCTGACGTACTGGTCCTCGATCTTCGCATGCCCCGCAAGGACGGGCTCACGGTCCTGCGCGAGCTGCACAAGGAGAAGCACCCGGTGAAGGTGGTGCTCCTGGCGGCGGCCCTCGAAGAAGAGGAAGTCCTCGAGGCACTCCGCCTCGGGGTGCGCGGGATGGTGTTGAAGGAGTTGGCGCCGCAGATGGTCGTCCAGTGCGTGCGAAAGGTCCACGCCGGCGAGCAGTGGCTCGAGAAACAGGCGTTCGGCCGCGCGCTGGAGACACTGTTGCGCCGCGAGGCGGGAGAACGGGAAGCCGGCAGCGTCCTCACGCCGCGCGAGCTCGAGATGGTGGGCATGGTGGCCCGCGGGCTGCGCAACAAGGAGATGTCGGAGCGGATGAACATCAGCGAAGGAACGGTGAAGATCCACCTGCATCACATCTACCGGAAACTGAAGGTGGAGAACCGGGTGGACTTGATCCTCTACGCCCAGTCCAAGCGGCTGGTTTGAGCCTATTGCAAAGGGGATAGGGGGCTCGTAGGCTTGAGCCGTGCCCGTCCCGGCATCCGTGTCTCCACGCATTCCGCTACCCGTCGTCATCGATACCGATCCGGGGATCGACGACACGCTTGCGCTGCTCCTGGCCCTGCGCTCGCCCGAGCTGGACGTGCGCGGCATCGCGATCTCCTACGGCAACACGACCGTCGAGCACGCCTACCGCAACTGCGTCGAAATCCTGCGACGCGTGGGGCGGCGGATCACCCTCGGCGTGAGCGCGCGCCGGCCGCTCAAGCGGGCGCTCGCGGTGGCGCTCGAGACTCACGGACCCACGGGGCTCGGCCTGGCGGCCGTGCCGGCGGCCGGGGTGATTCTCGATTTCGTGAAACCGCTCGACCGCCTGCTGGCCGATCAGACCGAGCCGGTGACGCTGGTGACGCTCGGCCCCGTGACGGGGCTGGCCCTGGCGCTGCGCCGCGAACCCGCCGTGGTGCGCCGCACGGTCAAGCGCCACATCGCGATGATCGGCAACCTGCGCGCCGCCGGCAACACCACGCGGTACGCGGAGTTCAACGCCTGGTGCGACCCCGAGGCCCTGGCGGAAGTGTTGCGCGCCGAGCTGCCCACCGAGCTGGTCGGGCTCGACGTGACGCGCAAGCTCCTGTTGACGAGCGGCGAGATCGAGCGCCTCGCCCGCGCCGACGACGAGCTCGAGCGCTGGCTCTACGCGGCGCTGCGATTCTACCTCGACTTTCACCGCGAGCACGAAAAGCTCGACGGGTGCGTGATCAACGACGTGCTGCCCATTGCCGAGCTCGTCAACCCGGATACCCTCACCTTCGAGCCGTTGCGGCTGGCGGTTGATTTGGAAGACGGGGAGCCGCGCGGCCGGACCCGGGTCGACCCCAACGGCGCCCGGGTGCGCATGGCGACCGCGGTGCGGGCCGACACGGCGCACCGGCTGCTGGTCGAGCGGGTGTTGACCGCTCTGGCGCCGGTTGCGGCGGGGAGAGAGCGGTGACCGCCGAACCCAGCTCGATTCCCAGCAAGGTCGCCGTGATCGGGACCGGTGCGATCGGCGGCGGCTGGGCGGCGCTGTGTATCTCGGCCGGTTGGCCGGTGAGCATTTTCGACACGAACGCCCGCGCGGTCGAGGACGCCATGGAAGGCATTCCGCGGCGCGCACGGGCGTTGATCGCGCTGGGCCGCGCCACGGCGGGGATCGTGGAGCGCGGCCTGCTCGAGTTTCAGCAGGCGAAGAGCCTGCTCCAGGCGGTGCGCGGGGCGGACTGGGTGATCGAAGCGATTCACGAGGACCTGGGGGCCAAGCAGCGGCTACTCGAATCGATCGAGCAGGTGGCCGGTGCCGACGCCATCGTCACGAGCTCGTCCAGCGGCCTCGCCCCGGGAGACCTGTTCGGCCGTCTGATGCAGCAATCCCGCTGCCTCGTGGCCCACCCCCTCAACCCCCCCGAGCTGTTGCCCCTGGTCGAGCTGGTGCCGAACCCTGAGACCGACGCGCCGACGATCGATCGGGCGAAGGCCTACCTGCGCGCGCTGGGGCGCATGCCGATCGTGTTGCACCACGCGGTGCCCGGCTACGTGGTGGGGCGCATCGCGGCCGCCGTCTGGCGCGAGTGCATCGATCTGGTGTTGAGCGGTGCGATCGACGTGTCCGATCTGGACCGCGCCGTATCACTCGGCCCGGCGCTCGGGTGGGCCGCGGCCGGGCCGCACCTCACCTATCACCTGGGCGCGGGCCCGGGCGGCGTGCACATCTTCCTGCAACACCTGCTCACCAGCTTCGAGCGCTGGTGGGGCGACCTCGCGTCCTGGGACCGGCTCGACCCCGCGCAGCAGCGAGCCCTGATCGCGGCGATCGAAAAAGCGTACGAGGGGAAGATCGACATGCTGCGGGCGGCGAGAGATCGGAGACTCGGGGCGATACTGAGAGCGCTCGAGCAAGCCAGACTTACGTAACCCTACGCTTTCGTTCTTCCGGCTCTCACCATCAACACCGGCACCATCGTAATGTGCCGCAGCTCGCTCGCCACGCTGCCACGCACCACGTCGTTCAACCCGCGATGCCCGTGCGTCGCCATGGCGATGAGATCGCAATGCTCGCGGCTCGCCGCATCGGCGATCTCCCGGGCCGGCTCGCCGGCCGCGAACACCGCTTCGCACGTGAACCCCTCCGCCTGCAGCGTTCCGCACATGCGCTCCAGGTAGGCGCGGTCGTCCTTCATCTCCTCGGATTCCCTGAGGTCGAGCTGCCGGATGTTGCGGGCCACCCAGCCGTCGGCCACGTGGATCAGGACGAGCACCGCATGGGACCCGCGCGCCAGCGGGCGCACGAACTCGAGGATCGTGTCGTCGGTGGGGGTGTGCTCGAGCGGCACGAGGATCCGCGTGAACATCAGGTCAGCCAGCCCCCGATGATCCGCACCAGAAGATAGGCATTGAGTGCCGCGATCGTGAACGCGACGGCATAGGCCGAGGCCTTGAGCCAGACCGGGTTCACGAATTCGCCCATCTTGGCCCGCTCGGAGGTGAATCGCACCAGGGGGAACACTGCAAAAGACAGCTGCACGCTCAGGAGCACCTGGCTGAGAATGAGGAGCTGGGCGGTGCCGTGTTCCCCAAAGAAGATAGCGGTGAGAGCGGCCGGGACAATCGCGATCAGGCGCGTGATCAACCGTCGCAGCCATGGTCGGATCCGGATGTTGAGGAACCCTTCCATCACGATCTGGCCCGCCAGCGTCCCCGTGACCGTCGAATTCTGGCCCGAGGCGAGCAGCGCCAGCGCGAACACCGCGCTCGCCCCGGCGACGCCCAATAGCGGGGTGAGCAGCTCGTACGCCTGCTGGATTTCGGCCACCTGGGAGTGGCCCGAACGGTGGAACGTCGCCGCCGCAACGATCAGGATGGCCGCATTGATGAACAGCGCGAACGACAGGGCGATGGTGGAATCGAGGAACGCCCAGCGAACCGCCGTGCGTTTGCCGGCCGGCGATTCCGTGTAAGCCCGCGTCTGGACGATGGAGGAATGCAGGTAGAGGTTGTGCGGCATCACCGTCGCCCCGAGAATGCCGATCGCGATGTACAGCTGGTCGGGATCGGCGAGGATCGACGGCCGCGGCACGAATCCGGCGATGATCCCGCCGGCATCGGGGCGCGAAATGAAGATCTCAAACAGGAAACACAGCGCGACGGTCGCGATCAGCGTGATGACGAGCACCTCGAGCAACCGGAAGCCCTTGTTCTGGAGGTACAGAACCAGGAGCACATCGAGAGACGTGATGGCGATGCCCCACGGGAGCGGGATCCCGAACAGGAGTTTCAGGCCGATCGCCGACCCGATCACTTCGGCCAGGTCGCACGCGGCGATGGCGATCTCGCACAGCACCCACAACCCGATGTTCACCGGGCGCGAGTAGTGGTCGCGGCACGCCTGGGCGAGATCGCGACCCGTCACGATGCCCAGCTTGGCCGCGAGCCCCTGGAGCAGAATCGCCATCAGGTTGGAGATCAGGATCACGCTGAGCAGCGTGTAACCGAATCGGGAACCTCCCGCGAGATCGGTGGCCCAGTTCCCGGGATCCATGTACCCGACGGCGACCAGATATCCTGGACCCGCGAACGCCAGCGCCTTCCGCCACCAGTGTCCCTCCTGGGGAATGGGGATAGTGCGATAGACATCGGCGAGACTCGGCGCGAGCCGCGGCTGACGCCACCCGGGCTCGTGCACGCGACGCCGGAACGGACTATTCACGCTCGGCCGCCGCCGCGGCCAGGTGACACCACAGGAGCTGACCCAGCTCGCGACCCACGATCCGCGCGGTTCCCGAGGCGTTGAGGTAGACGGTGGTGGGACCGTTGAACGGCTGGCGATCGGTGACGGAGACGCGCACCCCGGGGACAAGCCCCTGCTCCGCGAAATAGCGCAGCCGCGCAGGGTCCTGCGTCCCGACCTGCCGCAGCTCGAGCTCGGCGCCGATCTCGGCGTCCGCCATGGAAACGAGCTCGGTCTCCTCGATGTCGCCGGTGGCCGTCGGGATCGGGTCCCCGTGCGGATCGTAACGCGGATCGCCGAGGGCGGCGGCCATGCGCTCGATCAGATCGTCGGATACCGCGTGCTCGAGGCGCTCCGCTTCGCTGTGAACGTTGTCCCAGTCGTAGCCGAGGTGTCGGGTCAGGTACAGCTCCAGCACGCGATGGCGCCGGATCATCTTGAGGGCGGCGCGGCGGCCCTGGCTCGTGAGCTGCACGCCGCGATACGGCACGTGCTCGATGAGGCCCATTTCGGACAACCGCTTGACCATTCCACTCACCGAGGGAGCGGCGAGCGCGAGCAGCCCCGCGATATCGCGCGTGGTCGCGAAGCCCCC
>JBGQHV010000096.1:0-12502 GCA_041498155.1 Gemmatimonadota bacterium
TCGACCAAACCACCTGGGTTCGCATCGGGGCTCGAGACCTCTCTTGATTGCGGCCGCTCCACGCCGCAGTTTACGCGCCACCTCGCCATGACCCTCCAGTCTACCGCCCGACTGACGTTCGCGATCGGCGCGTTGCCCCTGCTCGGGGTGACGTTCTTCTCTCCCGGCTTGCAACCCGAGCATCTGCTCGGCTTCGCGATCTTCGGCTTCGGTCTCCTGACCCTGGTCCTGCTCATCATGAGTCCGCATCGGCGTTGGGGGGATAAGGTCATGATCGGCCTGCAGCTGGTGTTGCTCGCCCTGGTGGTCTACGAGACGCTCTCCGGAGCCCGCCTCTATGTTGGAACCTGAACGTGCGCTTCATCGCGTTCCTGCGCGCCATCAACGTCGGGGGCCACACCGTCACGATGGCGGAGCTGCAGCGCCACTTCACCGCGCTCGACCTCCAGGAGGTCGAGACCTTCATCGCCAGCGGCAACGTCGTCTTTCGCGCATCCACCCGGAATCCCACAGTCCTGGAACGGCGCATCGAAGACCATCTCCTCGCGGTCCTGGGGTACGAGGTCAAGACGTTTCTCCGCACCGAGGCTGAAGTCGCGGCGATCGCCCGGTACCAGCCGTTCACGGCCGAGCAGCGGCGCGCGGCGGCAACCCTCAACGTCGGATTCCTGTCCGGCCCTCTCGCGGCGTCGGCGAGAAAAGCCCTGATGGGACTGAAGACCGCGATCGACGACTTTCACCTGCATGGCCGGGAGCTGTACTGGATGTGCCGCAAGCGGCAGAACGAATCGACGTTCACGAACGTCCGGTTCGAGCGGGTGGTGAAGGTCCGCACGACGTTCCGTGGCGTCAACACGATCGCCCGCCTGGCCGACAAGTACGGGTTGGCGTGAGCGCGGCGACCGTGGCGTTTCCCGACTCGTTCACGACGGAGCGGCTTCGGGCCGAGCGCCTCACCCCCGATCACCTCGGCGAGATCCAGCGGATGCATCGCGACCCCGCGGTCATGACCCATCTGGGCGGCGTCCGCGACGACGCGCAGACGGCCGCGTACCTCGCCCGGAACCTGGCGCATTGGGCCACCTACGGCTTCGGACTCTGGATCCTGCGCGAGACCGGCGGCGGGGACCCGGTCGGCCGCGCCGTGCTGCGTCACATCGAGATCGCGGGCGTGGATGAGGTCGAAGTCGGATACGGGTTCTACCCGTCGTACTGGGGCAGGGGCCTGGCCACCGAAGTGACGCGCGCCTGTCTCACGCTCGGTCGCCGGCATCTCCACCTCACGTCGATCGTGGCGGTGACGAGCCCTGCCAACACGGCATCGCAGCACGTGCTGCAGAAAGCCGGACTGGTCCACGAGCGCGATTTCATGCACGAGAGCCTGCCATCCTCCCTGTTTCGCACGCGCGGCTGATCCATGGACTGGCTCTACGTCCTGGCGCAGCCGTTCGTCTGGCATCCGGGCCGGGCGTTGCTCGTGGCCGGAGGCCTGCTGCTGATCGCCCTGCTGATCCGCTCCGGCCGCCGCCCGCTGCTGCTTGCCACCGCGGCGTGGGTCCTGTTCGCGGGACAAGAGTTCGCGGCGTGGCACGAGCGGGCCGACATTCGCGTGGACCTGCTCATCACCTGGCCGATCCTGTGTTTCCTCACCGCCGCCTGTCTCGGCGTGGCGCTGAAGCGCATGCTCGCCCGGGCGGTCCAATGACGCGGGCGGGAGGGCCACCGATGCTGTTCATGATCATCGAGCATTTCCGCGACGGGGACGCGCGCCCGGTCTACCGCCGGTTTCGCGACCGCGGCCGGCTCGCGCCCGAGGAACTGCGCTATGTGGCCAGCTGGGTCACGGAAGACTTTCGCCGCTGCTACCAGGTGATGGAGTGCGACGACCCCGCGCTCCTGCACCAGTGGATGGCCCAGTGGCAGGATCTGGTGGACTTCGAAGTCGTCCCGGTGCGCACGTCGGCGGCGGCCGCCGACGCCATCGCGCCGCAGCTCTAGGCGCCTAGCGCGGCCACAGCCACCCGAAGGTGCCCGCCGTGAGCAGCGCGTAGATCAGGCCATCCACCGTAGCCTTGATCGTGGTGCTCCAGGCGCGGCGATACCAGATCGACATCTGCCACAGCGCCACGGCGTACGCGGTGAAGGCCGTCACCCCGACGAAGCGGAACACCTGCAGGTACATGGCGCCAGGCGGCAGGGCGCGGCCGGCCACGTACCCGCCCAGCACGCCCACGACGAGGGAATACACGAACCACATGATCAGACTCCGCCCCATCGCCGACGGGCCGTTCGGGAATACCGTCATCATGATCACGGGGCCCTTCTTCATCCTCTCGATGAACTCCGGTGCCCGCATCTCCTGGGTACTCGACGGGCGCGGGAAGAAATAGTCGCCGGGGGGGATGGCGAGCGGACGCATCGCATCCATCACCTTGTCTTCGTTGGGCATCTTGGGGTAATCGCTCTTGTGCCAGGGCAGCACCATATGGATCAGGGAGCTGACGAGGAACACGATCACCGCCGAGAGCAGGATCGGCAGCCATAGCGTTGACAACCCGGTCATGACATTCTCCGAGGAGGCGAATTGCGATTCAAGGTGCGGTCTTTCGTGGCGAACCGTCAAGCCGGCTTACCTGTTGCGGCACGCCTAGGTCCGATCGGCGAGCCGTTGTATCTTGTATCACGACCTTAGATCGGAGCCACACAACGTGTCCAAGAGCGACGACGAGAAGCTGGCGAAGCTGGTGCGGAAGAACGCGGCCAAAGCGGCCCAGGTGAAGAAGACGGTGCAGCGCCGCTACGACACCACGCTGCCGCCCGAGACCACGGACGATGATATCGAACGGCGTGATTTCTTTTCGGAGATGAAGAAGCGGGAATTCTGAACCGGCGGCGATCCGCCGTGATCGCCCTCGCGGGGCTCGCGTGCGCGGGCGCCTCGAGCCGCCCGCGCGTCGTTCCGCAGGAATACCCACCGGTGCCCCCGGACTCCGTCCGGGTGTTCCATTCTGACCGAGAGCTCACGGACTCCGGCTATCGTTGGACGACGCTCGCCGTGCTCTCACTGCTCACCCAACCCGAATTCGTGGACGTCCCGAGACTCGAACGCCGCCTGCGTGCGGCCGCCGGCGAGCTCGGAGCCAATGGGGTCATCATCCCGGACTTGTCGGATCTGGCCAGTCCCGGCGGCCCGATGCTGGTCCATCCTCCGGGAAGTCTCCGCGCCGTGGCGATCCGTTGGTCGCCCGCGAGACCCGCACCGCGATGATCATCCAGCTCAAGAAGGGGAGGATGGGCAGACCCTCGAGATCCCGTTTCCGGTGATCCCGCTCACGTCGGCGCGCTGATCCGCGACCGGCAGTTCCAAGCTGCACCGGTTCCACGGCAACTCTCGCCGAGTGGTCGGGGTAGCTCTGAACGATCCTCTTGTTCGGAGGCACCGATCATGAAACGCACACTCGCTGTCGCCGCCGTCCTTCTCGGTCTGCTCCCCGGCGCCGCCATGGCGCAGTTGGGGTTCAAGGGCGGCTTTTCCTACGGCAACGTCACCAACCGGGGCGTGTTGCCGGGCGCGCTACACGAACGGAACGGCTTCGCCGCCGGCATTTCGCTGGTGAGCACGCGCAGTCTGTTGGGATTCGGGGTCGAAGGCCTGTACGCCCAGCGGGGCGTCGCGAGCAGCTCGGCTCCCGATTCCCGGAAACTCGACTACATCGACGTGCCGGTGTACCTGCGGGTCAATCTGCCGACGCCGGGCGTCGCGCCCTACGCCTACGCCGGGCCGCAAGTCTCCTTCGAGCTGCACTGCAGCGACTCCTGCCCGAGCGGTCGGCCCAAGACGACCACCGCGGCCGTCATCGGTGCCGGCGTCCGGCTCGGCGCTCAGAGCGCATTCTCGCTCGAGGGGCGCTACCTGTACGGGCTGACCGACCTCAAGCTCAGCACGGTGACCAGCTCGCAGAGCTACAAGACCCGCTCGTTCCTCATTCTGGCCGGCATCGACTTCTAGCGCCGGACCACGTACAGGCGTTTTCGGGGCCGGTCGCATTGCGCGGGCCGGCCCCGACTCGCACCTTTGGCGCACTCTCGTGAGCCTGCGCTCCTTGACCGCAGCGCCTTGCTCGAGCGGACGATGCGCTACCCTCGATGCGTGCGGCGTGCCCTGCATGAACCTGGATGCCACGCCGCAAGGACAGCCCCTGTACGAGAAGCATTGAACGCAACCGCCTGGCGCTGCGCGGGGATGCTGTTCGATCTGGATGGCGTGCTCGTCGATTCACAGCGCTGCATCGAGAAGATCTGGCGCGACTGGGCCGCGGGGAAGGGGCTCGACCCCGAGCCGTTCATCAGCGTCGCGCATGGGCGAAGGAAGCGGTGCGCCGGGGAAAACCGGCGCCCGATGGCTACCTCGCCGCCGCCGCGCAGCTCGGACTTCCGCCCGCCGCGTGTGTGGCGGTCGAGGACTCTCCTCACGGCGTCGCCGCGGCCCGCGCCGCCGGGAGGCGAGTGATCGCCGTGCTGACCACACACCAGGACCGGGAATTGGCGACTGCAGACATGCGCCTCCCGGCGCTCCGACACCTCCGGATTGCGCCGGTGCCGGAGCCTCCGGGGATCATCCTGGAATGGGATCCCGCCTAGCGTGCCCTGCGCCCGCCAGGCATACTCGCACTCGTGATCACACCGGCAGCGACACGCCCCAGACTCCTCCAGGCGGCGCTGAATGGAGCGAGACGGCGCCCGGAGCACCCGGCGCTCCCCACTTCAGCGGCCGAGGTCGCCGATGCTGCCGCCCAGAGCGTGGCGGCGGGCGCGATGGCGATTCACGTGCACGTCCGCGACGCCCGCGGAGCGGAGAGTCTCGCCCCCGATGAGGTCGCCCGGACGATCGAAGCCCTGCGCAGCGTGGTCCCCGGCATCCCGGTCGGCGTGAGCACCGGCGCCTGGATCCTGCCCGATACCGAGCTCCGTCATCGCACCGTCGCGGCCTGGACGCTCCAGCCCGACTACGCGTCAGTCAATTTCGACGAGCCGGGCGCGGACCGGCTGGCGACCCTGTTGCTCTCTCGTGGCACGGGGATCGAGGTGGGACTCTCCAAAGCGGTGGCCGCCGAACGTCTCGTGCGCAGCGGCCTCGCGCCACGCTGCCTGCGTGTGCTGATCGAGCCGCAAGCCCAGCAGATCGACGTGGCCCTCGGCGCCATCGCGGAGATCGAGGCAGCGCTCGACGCGGCCGCGGTACGCCTGCCGCGGCTGCTGCACGGCATCGACCACACCGCCTGGCCGCTGATTACCGTCGCCGCCACCCGAGGCTACGACACGCGCATCGGATTCGAGGACACGCTGACACTGCCCGACGGCTCCGTGGCGACGAGCAACGCCGCCCTCGTCGCAGCGGCCCGACGCACGTTCGACTGAACGCGCATGGATGACTTTCTGCACGCCGCGATCGCGGAGGCCGAGCTGGGCGCGAGCGAGGGCGGCATCCCGATCGGCTGTGTCCTGGTGCACGACGGGAAAATCCTCGGCCGGGGACACAACCGGCGCGTCCAGCAAGGCAGCGCGGTGCTGCACGCGGAGATGGATGCCCTGGAACGGGCGGGTCGGCAGCTGGCAGCCGTGTACCGGGCGAGCATCCTGGTCACCACGCTGTCGCCGTGCGCCATGTGCAGCGGCGCCATTCTCCTGTACGGTATCCCGCAGGTCGTCGTGGGCGAGAACCAGACGTTCCTGGGGGAGGAGGATCTGTTGCGTGCGCGCGGCGTTACGGTGACGGTGCTCCAGGATCGTCGCTGTCGTGAATTGATGGTGCGGTTCATCGCCACCCGGCCGGCGCTCTGGGCCGAAGACATCGGGCGCTGACCTTTCCCGAGGCTATCGGCCGGTGCAAGTTTCGACTGGAATCGCGTAGCCCGGACATCCACCGCCGCGCGCCGGAGACCAGCATGCAGGGCATCACCCGGCGAGAGCTGCTCGCCGCCACCGCCGGAGCGGCGGCGCTCGCCGCGCTCGACGTCGCTCCCGCCGCTGCCCGTTCCGAGCGGCCGGCGTCCCCACCGGAACGCCTCAAACAGTCGGTGTGTCGCTGGCCCTTTCAGACCATCCCCCTGCCGGAGTTCTGCCGGGCGGCACAGGCGATGGGGCTCGTCGCGATCGACCTGCTGCAACCCGACGAGTGGCCCGTCGCGCGCGAAGCGGGGCTGATCTGCTCGATGGGATACCCGTCCCGGCGTCGTGACTTCATCGCGCGCGGCTTCAACGATCGGACGAGCCACGACCTGCTCGTGCAGGAGCTCACCGATACCATTCCGTTGGCGGCCCGGGCCGGTGTCCCCAACCTCATCGCGATGTTCGGGAACCGGAGCGGGCGCAGCGATGAGGACGCGGTCGCCGCCTGCATCGACGGGCTGCGCCGCGTCGCGCCGCTGGCCGAAGCGCAGGGAGTCACCGTCTGCGTCGAGCTGCTGAACAGCAAGGTGGACCATACGGACTACCAGGGCGATCACACCGCGTTCGGGGCCCGCGTGATCGCGGGCGTCGGCTCGCCGCGCGTGAAGCTGCTGTACGACATCTACCACATGCAGATCATGGAAGGGGACGTGATCCGCACGATCCGGGATCACATCGCCCACATCGGCCACTTCCACACCGGCGGTGTCCCCGGCCGCCACGAGCTGGACGACACGCAGGAGCTGAACTATCACGCCATCGCCCGTGCGATCGCCGACAGCGGGTATGGCGGGTTCGTCGCCCACGAATTCGTGCCCACCCGGGAGCCGCTCTCGGCGTTGCGCGACGCTGTCGCGACCTGCCGCGTGTGACCCTGAGCATCACGTTTCGCCAGCCGGCGTTGACGCCGGCCGAAGCCGAAGAGATCGCCGAGCGCCGCTTCGGGCGGCCCGGCGCGGTGCGCCCGCTTCCCAGCGAGCGCGACCAGAACTTCCTGATCCGGTTCACCGACGGTAAGCGAGCGGTCCTCAAGATCGCCCACGCCGGCGAGGAGCGGGACGTGCTCGAGCTGCAGAACCTCGCGCTGCACCGTCTCGCCGAGCGCGCCCCGGGCATCGCGCTGCCGCGCGTGCTCACCACGCGAGACGGCGCGGAAATCGTGGACGTGCCCGGCCCGGCGGGCGACACCTACCGGGTGCGTCTGCTTTCCTGGGTCCCGGGGACGCCGCTCGCCCTCGTCCGTCCGCATACGCCCGAGCTGCTGGAGAGTCTGGGGCGGATGATCGCCCAGATCGATACCGGCCTCGAAGGACTGGACCACCCGGCGGCGCATCGCGACCTGAAATGGGACCTCGGCCGCGCGTCCTGGATCCGGGAGCACCTCGATGCGGTCGGCGACGCGTCGCGCCGCGGTCTGGCCGCGCGCGTGCTCGACCGCTTCGAGGCCGAGGTCGCGCCGGCGCTCGGGCGTCTCCCGTCGGGGACGATCTACAACGACGCCAACGACTACAACCTGCTGGTGCGCGGCGACGACCCCTGGACCCGGCGGGTGACGGGAGCGATCGATTTCGGCGACCTGGTGCACAGCGCCATCGTCTGCGACCTCGCGATCGCGGCCGCGTACGCTGCGCTCGGCAAGCCCGACCCGCTGGCCGCCGCCGCCCGCGTGGCCGCAGGCTACCACGCGTTGCACCCGCTCAGCGAAGCGGAGCTCGACCTCCTCGACGCCCTGATCGCGACCCGCCTCGCCGTGAGCGTCGTGAACGCCGCGGTCCAACGGGCGGCCATGCCCGACAACGCCTACCTCACGGTCAGCGAGACCCCGGCCTGGGAGGCCCTCGAGCGCCTCGCGACGCTGCCGCCGCGCCTCGCCCGCTACGTGCTGCGCGATGCCTGCGGCTGCGCCGCGGTGCCAACGGCACCCGATGTCGTCCAATGGCTGACCGACCACCCCGACGAGCTCGGGCCGGTCGTGACGGCGGATCTCGTCCGTGAGGGAACGGTCCTCGACCTGTCGGTCGGCAGCCCGGCCATCGGGAGCCCACGCTCGGTCGTGGACGCCACCGCCTTCACCCGCACCATCGCGTCCGCGCTCGCCGAAGCCGGGCGGACGGTGGCGGTCGGGCGGTATGACGAGCCGCGCCTCCTCTACACGACCGATGCCTTTCGGGCCGAAGGGAACGATGGACCCGAATGGCGCACGATCCACATCGGGCTCGACCTCTTCCTGCCGCCGGGCACGCCCGTGCAGGCGCCGCTCGGCGGGGCGGTGCATTCGTTCCGCGACAACGTCGCCCCCGGCGACTATGGCCCGACCGTCATTCTGCGACACACCGTGGACGCCGGACGGCTGACCTTCTATACGCTCTACGGCCATCTCGACCGGGATTCGCTCGCCTGGCTCCGGTCCGGTCTGCCGGTGGCCCCCGGGACCGTCATCGGGCGCGTCGGCGACGCGACGGTCAACGGCGGCTGGCCGCCGCACCTGCACATTCAGCTCATCACCGACCTGCTCGATCTCGAAGGGGACTTCCCGGGCGTGGCCCGGCCCAGCCAGCGCGCCGTCTGGAAGAGTCTCAGCCCCGACCCCAACGTCATCGTCCGAGTCCCCTCGACCTTGTTCCCGCCGGCCGCACCGCCGGCGGAGCGCCTGCTCGAGGAGCGGCGGCATCACCTCGGCCCCTCGCTCAGCCTCTCCTACCGACGGCCGCTCGAAATCGTACGGGGCTGGATGCAGTTCCTCTACGACCGCGAGGGGCGCCGCTACCTCGATGCGGTGAACAACGTGCCGCACGTAGGGCACGGCCACCCCCGCGTGGTCCGCGCGGGCCAGCGGCAGATGGCGCTGCTCAATACCAACACGCGCTACCTCCACGAGCTGGCGGTGCGTTACGCCGAGCGGCTGTGGGCCACGCTACCCTCACCGCTGTCGGTGTGCTACTTCGTGAACTCCGGCAGCGAGGCGAACGAGCTCGCCCTCCGCCTCGCCCGCGCCTATACCGGTCGGCGCGACGTCATCGTGGTGGAAGGGGCGTACCACGGCAACACCACGACGCTCGTGGACGTGAGCCCCTACAAGCACGACGGGCCCGGAGGCGCGGGCGCGCCCACGTGGGTGCACAAGGTGCCCATGCCCGACACCTATCGCGGACGCTACCGCCGCGACGAGCCGCAGGCCGGTGAGCGATACGCCGCGTTTCTGGCGGAGGCGATCGGCCGGATGCGCTCGCGTGGCGCCCAACCGTCGGCCTTCCTGTGTGAATCCATCCTCTCCGCGGGCGGCCAGATCGTGCTGCCGGAGGGGTTTCTGACCGCCGCCTACGGGCACGTGCGGCGTGCCGGCGGCGTGTGCATCGCCGACGAGGTGCAGGTGGGGTTCGGCCGGACCGGGAGCCACTTCTGGGCGTTCGAGAACCAGGACGTCGTGCCCGACATCGTGACCATGGGCAAACCGATGGGCAACGGCCATCCGCTCGGCGCGGTGGTCACGACCCCGGAGATCGCCGCGGCGTTCGCGAACGGAATGGAATACTTCAGTACGTTCGGCGGCAATCCGGTATCGTGCGCCATCGGCCTGTCGGTCCTGGACGTGATCGCCGAGGAAGGACTGCAGCAGAACGCCCGCCTGGTGGGCGAGCGTCTGCACGCCGGCCTGCGGGCCCTGGCGTCGCGCCATCCGCTGGTCGGGGACGTCCGCGGTCTGGGCCTCTTTCTCGGTGTGGAGCTGGTGCGCGACCGGTCCACGCTCGAGCCGGCGGGCGACGAGGCCGGTTACGTCGCCAGCCGCATGCGCGAGCGCGGCGTGCTCGTCAGCACCGACGGCCCCGCGCACAACGTCATCAAGATCAAGCCGCCGCTCGTCTTCACGCAGGACGATGCGGACCACCTCGTGGCCACGCTCGACGCGGTATTGTCGGATGGCCTGAGCCATCGACGCGCCGACGAGGACGTCTGAGCGTGCAACGCATCTTCCCCGCGGGCCCGGGACGCCCCACCTTATCTGCATAGGCAGCAGGCACGTCTCCAACCGCGAGGATGCCATGGCCGGCAAGGGTCACCGCACCACACACCGCAGCAGCTCCGGGACGAAGCTCTACGCCGTCCGCGACGCCAAAGGGCGCTTCAAGGACATCCAGACCTACAAGCGGGCGCACGGCTCCGACATCAAGCGCAAAGGCAAGAAAGAGCGGTGAGCGTCGGCCGGGCGCTCGCCCTCGTCGCGCTCGGCCTGCTCGGCTGCTCCAGTGACACGAGCCGGCTCTCCCCGGAGCAACAGACCCGCTTCGCGAGCGAGGGCCGGCTGCGCCAGGCCGACAACGTCTGGTTCCGCTACACCCACGATGCCGGTACGCGCTCGGCGGGATGGGAAGACCGCCGGGGCTCGATCGTCGTCACCCGCCAGTCCGTCCTGATCCACAAGAACGAGAAGATCGGTATCGAGATCACCCCGGCCAGCCGGCGCCTCTACGAGGTGGTGCGCGACGGCGAGCGCATCCGGATCGGAGCTGGCTCGGGGAAGTCGCGAGAGGTGTGGTCGTTCGTCCCCCCGGACGACGCCGCCGGATGGACACAGGACATCCGGGCGGTGATTCGCCTCGCCCGCGGCGACACGCTCACCGCACTGGGTTCTAGAACGCGCGGAACGCCGTAAGGCTCACCTGGCGCGGGGCGCCGGGGTTCCGCTCCTGCACGTCCACATAGAACGTCTGGAAGAGATTCGTCACCTTCGCCTGAATCGCGACGCCGGCGAGCCGATAGCCCACCCGCAGGTCGACCACCGTAATGCCGCCGCGAGGATCGAGCGGGTACTGCAGTACCTCCTGCACCCGGCTCCGGAACCGCACATCGATGCCCACGAGCCCGCGCAACGCACTCAGCGTCCCGGTGACGTTGTGGCGCGACCGGTAGGGCAGGGGGAGCCGCGTGTCGAGGTCCTTGCTGTCGAGCAGCAGGTAGGTCCCCTCGAGCGTCAGGAGGCCGTCGGCCCACCCCGTCTTGAATCCGACGTCGAGGCCGCGCACTTGGGCTCGATTCAGGTTGCAGAACGTGTAGGTCGAGAAATTCACGGGACAGGGCGCGATCAGGTCGCGGTATTCGCTCTGGAACAGCGAGGCGTCCATCCGCAGCCCCACGATCGGCGTCGAGGTCACCCCGGCCTCCGCCGACCAGACCCGCTCGCTCTTCAGGCCGGGGTTGGGCACCACGCGGATCCCGAACTGCGTCGTGTTGACGAACTGCTCGATGGCGCTCGGCGAACGGAAGCCGTGGGCGACCGACACCCGCGTGGAGAGCAGGGTGCCGGGACGGAAGGTCACGCCGACCTTGGGGCTGGGCGACCACTCCGGCCGGCCGCCCGTAGCGTCGTGGTAGTCGAGCCGGGCGCCGAGCGACGCCGCCACCTGTTCCGACAGACGCACGACATCCTGCGCGAACACCGCGTCGTCGTTGATGTGATGCGGCCCCAGAAAGTTCGAAGCCACCACGGTGTGCGACACGTCCGTCCCGACGTCGAGCGCATGGCGATCGCCCGGGCGCAGCGACAGGTCCACCGTTCCGCCCAGTCGCATCGCCTGGTGATGGTCGGCGTTGGAATCGCTCGGGAAGTAGTTCTGGACGCTGTTGTAGTTGACGTACGGGCTCACTCGCAGGAGCGCGCCCACGCCCACGATGGGCGTGAATGTCGCTCCGGACAGGAGCTTGTAATCGATCTCGTGATCGTTCCGGGTGGCGGGATCAACCTCATACGGCTGACTGTCGGAGCGCCAGATAAAGAACTCGCCGTCGTTCTCGCGCGCCCACACCGCGTACACATCCCACGGGTGCGACGATTCCGGGGGTGATTCGAGCTTGACGCGCCCGAGCCAGGCATCGTGGGCGTCGTCCTGCCGGTAGCCATCCGACATTTCGCGTCCGAACGAGACGCGCGCGCCGAGGGTGCCCAAGCGCTGTGAGTGCTGGACGCCGAATCCCTTCTCTTCCAACTGGCCGCCGGTGAAGCGATAGCGGCCGGGGTGCTGCCACGTGCCAAAGTGCACGCGCGCGATCGTTGCCGGCGCGCTATCGACCGACGTCGTGAGCACGTTGACGACACCGCCCAACGCGTTACTGCCGTACAGCGCCGAGTACGCCCCGCGCACCACCTCGACCCGGTCGACGTCGAGCAACGGGAGGGATTCGAAATCGATCTCCCCGCCGTCGCCACTGAGGATCGGGTGACCATCGAGCATCAGGAGCACCCGGCTGCCCACGCCGCGGGCCAGGCCCGTGGAACCGCGAATGTCCATCTGGCCGCCGTTGATCGTGACGCCCGGCTCATAGAGCAGCGCTTGGTCGAGAGTCGTGACGTTGCGCTGCGCGAGCCCCTGGCCGGACAATACGCTCACGCTCGCGCCCGACTCTTCGCCGCGCTGCGGGGCGCGGCTGGCCGTCACCACCACGTCGGTCAATCCGATCGGTGCCCGGGCCAGGGAGACGTCGACCTCCCGCGTCTCCCCATTGACCACGGTGAGGCCGGTGACGGAATCGGCCGAGTAGCCGAGGGCGAGGACGGTCA
>JBGQHV010000097.1:0-12404 GCA_041498155.1 Gemmatimonadota bacterium
CGCCTCATGGAGATGGACGCCATCGCCAAGCAGCAATACGAGCGCATGCGGACCGAGATCCGCGCCCTCCCTGGGGTCAACGAAGCGGGGTTGGGCTCGAGCATGCCGCTCACCGCCTCCATGCTGACATTCGAGGTCAAGGCCGAGGCCCGAGCCATCGACGTGGGCGAGGCCGTGCCGCACGCCGACGTCCGGACCGCGAGCCCGGACTACTTCCGCGCCTCGGGGACTCCTCTGCTGCGCGGCCGGGAGTTCACGAGCACCGATCAGGCCACCTCGGGGCTCGTGGTGATCGTCAACAAGACCTTCGCCGACCAGTTCTTCCCCGGCGAGGACCCGGTCGGCAAGCGGATCGCCTGGACGGGCCCGCTG
This sequence comes from Gemmatimonadota bacterium, assembly GCA_041498155.1. Classification (GTDB taxonomy): domain Bacteria; phylum Gemmatimonadota; class Gemmatimonadetes; order Gemmatimonadales; family GWC2-71-9; genus DASTHG01. Next base: position 373 of record JBGQHV010000097.1, read on the forward strand.
CTCAAGCTCAGCCCGATCAGCGGCGACTGGCGCACCATCGTCGGCGTCACCGGCAATACGCGCGACGGCGGGCTCGACGCGGAGCCACGCGCCACGGTGTTCATGCCGTTCACGCAGATGATCTCGATCGGCGGCGCGCTCGTGATCCGGGCCGACAGCAATGCCCCGGGGCTGGTCGCCGCGGTCACGCGCGTCGTGCATCGCATCGCGCCGCAGGCGCCGATCGTGAGCGTGCTGACGGTGGCGCAGATCAAGGACCAGAGCGTGGCGCCGCGGCGCCTCAATGCGGCGCTCGTGTCGTCGTTCGGCGTCCTGGCGGTCATCATCGCCGCCGTCGGGATCGCCGGGGTGCTGGCGTTCTCGGTGAGCGCGCGCACCAACGAGATCGGCATCCGCATGAGCCTCGGCGCTGACCGCGGGCGGGTGCAGCGCATGATCCTGAAGGAGGGGGGCGCGTTGCTGGCGATCGGCGTGGTGCTGGGCGTGGCCGGCGCCTGGGTCGCCGGCGGCATCATCCGCGGGCTGCTCTTCGGGGTCGCGCCGCACGACCCGGCGACGCTCATCGGCGTGGCCGTCATGATGGCGGGGATCGGGGTCGTCGCCTGCTGGATTCCGGCGCTGCGCGCGGCGCGGATCGACCCGGCGATCACGATGCGGTCGGCGTGACGGCGCCCACCACCGAGCGCATTCCGGCCTCGACGGCCGGCGTCTGATGACCCTGCTCGCGAATCCCACCGAGCACGTATGGCGACGCAACCGGATCGGAGAGACGACATGGATTCGATCAAGCGGACGGCACGGCTCGCGGGACTGTTGTATGTCGTCATGTCGCTACTGATGGTGTTCGGCTACATGGTCCTCCCCGCGCGATTCATCGTCCCCGGGGACGCCGCCGCGACGGCCGCGAAGATCACCGGTGGCCCCCTGCTGTACCGCATCGGCATTCTGACCGATCTCGCCGCGCAGCTCCTCTTCATTGTCGTGGTGCTGACGCTGTATCAGCTGTTCAAGGAAGTGGGCCGGACGTACGCCAGGGTCATGGTGGCATTGGTGTGCGTCGGCGTGGCGGTGGAAATCGTCAATCTCGTCACGCACCTGGCACCGCTGATATTCCTGAGCGGCGCCGACTACCTGTCGGCGTTCACCAGGCAGCAGCTCGACGCGCTGTCGATGGGCTTTCTCAGACTCGGCAACGGACTGGGGCAGCTGGCCCTCGCCATTTGGGGTCTCTGGCTCTTTCCGTTCGGCATGCTGACGATCAAGTCGGGCTTCTTCCCAAGAATCCTGGGCTACCTGCTGATCGTCGCGGGTTCCGCCTACGTCGCGACCTGTGTGACCGCCGTCGTCTTCCCCGCGCAGCTCGAGGCGGTGTCGCGGGTGGTGATGCCGCTCTACGTCGGAGAGCTGCCGATCGTCCTCTGGCTGGTGGTCATGGGCGCAAAGATGCCTCACGTGGAGGCCGCATGACACGCACCACGAACGCAAGAATCGCCGGCGTCACGTTCCTGGCCTACATCGCCGCCGGCATCACCGACATGGCAATGAACGGCGCGAGCGGTGCACCGGGGACCGCGCTCAAGCTCGCGCACACCGTGCTCTCGCTGCTCATGTGCGTGGCGGCGCTGGTCCTGGGCGTCACGTTGTACGCGCTGACCCGCGACCAGGATCGCGATCTCGCGCTGCTGGCGCTGGCGTGCCGCGTCGGCGAGGGGACCCTCGGTGCGATGTCCGGAGACGCGCTCATGGCCGCCAGCTTCTTCGCCGTGGGCAGTACGCTCTTCTCATGGCTCCTGCTGCGCGGCCGGATGATCCCGGTCCCGCTGGTGTGGCTCGGAGTCGTCGCGTCGGTCCTGCTCGTCGTGGGCCTGCCGCTGCAGATCGCAGGCGTGGTGTCCGGCCCGATCACCCAGCTGATGTGGTTACCGATGGCCGCGTTCGAAGTCCCCCTCGGGCTGTGGCTGCTGATCAAAGGGATAGGGATGCCCGCAGCCACTCGGGCTTGATTGACATCGCCGCCCTCCGCAACTTGATCGGAGGAGGTGTTATGCGGCGATTGTTCTTGACCGCGGCCGGCATCGCCTGCGCCGTGGGCGCGGGTCACGCACAGACCGTGAACATCTGGCCCGGGGTCGCGCCGGGCTCCGAGCGGTGGACCCAGCAGGAACGGGTGGTGGAGAACACGCCACTCGGCACCGTGGTGTTCAACGTCGTCACGCCGACGCTGACGGCGTACCTGCCGGAGCCGTCGAAGGCCACGGGCACGAGCGTCATCATCGCACCGGGCGGCGCGTTCGTGGCGCTGGCCATCGATCACGAGGGCACCACGCTGGCCCGCTGGCTGCAGCAGCGCGGCATCGCCGCCTTCGTGCTCAAGTATCGCCTCGTCGAGAAGCGCCAGGACGGCATTCCGCACATGGACATGGACACGGCGGGCCGCTATGGGATCGCCGACGGCATTCAGGCCGTCACGGTGCTGCGCCAGCGCGCGGCGGAATGGGGTCTCTCGCTCGACCGGGTTGGGTTCGTGGGCTTTTCGGCCGGCGCGATGGTCGCCGCCGGCGCCCTGCTCCAGCCGGACGCCGCGGCCCGCCCGAGCTTCGCAGCGATGATCTATGGTGGCCCGTTCGGCGCGATGCCTCACATCCCGGCGAACCTCCCGCCGATGTTTCTCGCCTGGGCGCAAGATGACCCCATCGCCCTCGACCCCGTGCGCCGGTTCGCTGACGCGCTGACGGCCGCGGGCGACAGGCCCGAGATCCACATCTTCAGCACCGGCGGCCACGGCTTCGGCATGCGCCAGCAGGGCACGAGCAGCGACCACTGGATCGATGCGTTCTACGGCTGGTTGGATGCGCACGGATGGACGCGGCCACCCGCACCACCCAATCGCTGACGGGACCATGTTGATCGACGCAGTGCCGTTCGCCACGACCGAGCTGTTCATCGTCGACTAAAAGTGGAGCGCGCATTTCTCGATCGCCTGCGTGCCGCAGCCAGGGTCGCCGTGGTGGTTGGAGCGGTCGGCTCGGTCGGCTGCATGCTCCGGGCCGGTCGCAGCACCCCCCGTCTGCTGCTGGTGCTGTTCGTGATCTGGGTGCTGTCGCCGTTCGCGGCGTTGGCGTGGGCCATCACGGTTGCGCCGCGGTGGCCGGCACGCACCCGCGCGACGCTCTACTGGCTGACCCTCGGGCTCACGCTGGGCTCGCTGGCGTTCTACAGCGAGCTGATCAAGCGACCCGCGGGCACGGCGAACGCGTTCGTGTTCGTCGCCATTCCCCCAGCCTCTGGGTTGCTGCTGGCGGCCGTCCTGTTGCTCGCCGCACGTAAGGAGGAGCTTCGGTAGCATGTATCGCGTCCGTCAGGAAGACCTGCCCTTCCAGGGCCTGTCGCACAACTTCGTCGGCGCCGACAACGGCGACGTCAACATCTCCGTGTTCCTGCTCAGCGCCCCGCCGGGGCGCGGCCCCGGGCCGCACCGCCACCCCTACGACGAGGTGCAATTCGTGCGGGAAGGCCGCGGGGCGTACGTCGTCAACGGCGTGGCGTTCGAAGCGAGCGCGGGGGATATCCTCGTGATCAAGGCCGGCGAGATCCACAGCTTTCGCGCGATCGGTGACGCGCCCCTGGTGCAAGTCGACGTCCACCTCAGCCCGCGCTTCATCCAGGAAGACCTCCCCTAGCGCACCGGCCGGCGCGACTCGAACAGCACGTCGGGAAATCGCTCGCCCGGGCGATCCAGCAACGGCACCGTCCGGCCCTTCAGGCTCCGATCGAAGAACGCCACCGAAAACGTATTGATGATCGTGAAGGCGCGGTGGGGGTCGATCGGCCCGATGAGGCCCAGCCGGCGGGTCAACGACGGCGACAGCAGCGGGAAGTCCGAGAAGTTCGGATGGAACGCGCCGGGCACCAGAACGAGGTAGCCATCGCCCGGCAGCCGTGCGAACACCGTGCGCATGCCGTTCTGGGTCTCGTCGATGTCGCCTTGCTTCCAGTGCTCGAGCCGCATGCTCGCGGCATCGCGGCTGATCCACATGGTCGGCTGCCGCAGGCCCGACCGCAGCACGTCGGCGGGCATGAAGACGTCCATGATGAGACACGCTCGCAGCCGCGGCTCCATGTCACACGCTTCGGCGGTGACCGCGCCGCCCAGCGACACTCCGAACATGCCGGCGCGCCCCTCGTCCAGCTGCCCGCGCAGGACCCCCGCCGGGTCCGCCTGGTTCAGCGCGGCGAGCCGATCCAGCGCGAAGGAGAAATCGTGCGCGAGGAACGGGATGATGCTGTCCAGGAACGCCGGATGCCCCGGGTGCGTCGGATCGAACATGCGCGGGTCGAACGGCGCCAGGCGCCCATCGGGGAATACCACCCCACTGGCCGCGTACGGCTCATCGACGGCGGCGACGACGTAGCCGTGTGACACCAGCTCCTCGGCGAGCATGGTGTTGTGCTGGCGGTAGCCACCGCGCCCATGCGCGAAGAGCAGCACCGGAAAGGGCCCGCCGTCCGCGAAGGCCGCCGACGGTATGGCGTTCGTGGTGACGTACCTCAGGTGCCCGAAGATGAACTTCGGCAAGCCGAACAGTCGCGCCAGCGGCACGAGCGCCTCCGGATGCTCCACGTACGGCGCCCGCCGCGCCGCCGGGTCGTCCCTGGCCGGATACCAGAGCTGCACCATCAGCTCGCGGCGATCGTTCGGATCGGCCGTGAACACCTCCGCGCGGGCGGAATCCACCCAGTGGTAGGTCACCGTGCCGATTGCATACGGCCCCGTCGGATGCGGCAGGTGGAAGACCGGGACGAGGATCGGCAGCGCGGAGGATCCCGCGACCCCCAACAGCGCGAGCACGACGCCGGCCCGGGCGACGATCCGTCCGGCCGGGCTGCGCGCGCCGCGGGCGGCGGCCGGTGCGCGGCCCCGCAGGAGCCAGACCAGCAGGAACAACCCGCTCAGCGCGTACGCCGGGACCATCTGCCAGCGCGGGCCTTCCACCAGCACCTGCGCGGCGGCAATCAGAACCGCGATCGGCGCCGCCGCGCGCGTCCAGGACGCCGCGCGGAGCGCCCGGACAAACTGGGTAAGCCAGGTGAGCAGACTGGCGAGCAATAGCAGGGTTTCGAGCGGTCGCATCTCCCCAGCCCTCGATCAGAGATGTATGGTGGGTGGTACCCCGAGCCTGAGGAGCGCACATGCGCCATTCACGAGTTACCTGGCCGTTGTTGTGCCTCAGCGCTCTCCCATTCGTCGGCGCGCGGGGCCAGGAACCACATCCGCTCCTCGGCTTGCCGGCCCGGGTCACGCCGCGCTGCAGCGCGGCGAACCCCGCCCCAGCTGTCCGGTGCGCGACGTTCGTCGGCACGCTGGTTCATACGGACAGCGACTCGCTGACGCTGCGCACCGCGGACAACGTGGAGCGCCGCTTCGCGTGGCCGATGGTCGAAGCGCTGGCCGTCAGCCGCCGGAGACATGGGCATGTCGGACGCGGCATCCTGATCGGGGGCGGCCTCGGACTGGTCATCGGGGAGGGACTCCGGTCGTCGTGCGCGTCGACGGGGAGTGAGGATGCGGGACTGTGCGTCATCTGGTTCCTGATCACGGTGCCCACGGGCTTGCTGGTGGGCGGCGTGACGGGCGCGCTGGTCCGATCGCCCACGTGGGAGCCGGTTCCGTTGCCCGCCCCGCAGGCCGGCGGAACGGCCGGGTACCATCTCGGGATCTCCGTTCGGACGCCATGGTAGTCGGCCCGTCATGAACCTCCTCGAGCAACTCGCGGCGGCGCTCCGTGATCGATACCGCGTCGAGCGAGAGCTCGGCCAGGGTGGCATGGCGGTCGTCTTTCTCGCTGAGGACCTGAAGCACCACCGACGCGTCGCCATCAAGCTGCTCAAACCCGAGCTGTCGGCCATCCTCGGCAGTGAGCGATTCGTCCGCGAAATCGAAATCGCCGCGACGCTCCAGCACCCGCACATTCTTCCACTGTATGACTCGGGGCAGGCCGGCGGCCTGTTCTACTACGTGATGCCGTTCGTCGAAGGCGAGTCACTGCGGCAGCGGCTCGCGCGAGAACAACAGCTGCCGCTCGACGTCGCATTCCAGATCACCCGCGAAGTGGGCGGCGCCCTGCAATACGCCCACGAGCACGGGGTCATCCATCGGGATATCAAGCCGGAGAACATCATGCTGTCCGGCGGCCAAGCCGTCGTCGCTGACTTCGGCATCGCCCGGGCCCTGGACGCCACGAGCCCGGAGCAGCTCACCCAGAGCGGCATTGTCGTCGGAACACCGCAGTACATGAGCCCCGAGCAGTCCGGTGGGGCGGCACTGGACGGTCGCACCGATCAGTACAGCCTGGCGTGCACCCTGTACGAGATGCTGATCGGTCAGCCACCCTTCACCGGGCCGTCAGCCCAAGCCGTGATCGCGCGGCACTCGGTCGACCCCGTACCCAGGCTGCGGGTGGTGCGCCAGACCGTGCCGCAGGCAGCCGAGGGCGCCATCATGCAGGCCATGGCGAAGCTGCCCGCCGACCGCTTCGCTTCGGTGCAGCGGTTCCTGGAGGCGCTGGACTCACCCGGCATCGCCCGGCCGCGGAGCCGATCCGGATCGCAGCCGAGCCGGAGACTGCTGACCGGACTCGCCGCGGGCGTACTGGTTGCTGCGGCGGCGTGGCTCATGATCGGTCGTACGTTGCGCGGGACGCACTCCGAGGCCGGCGTGGTCCGGTCGGTCGCCGTGCTCCCGTTCCAGGATTTCGCGGATGGCTCCGAGGGCTCCTACCTCGGGGCGGGCATGACGGAGGGGCTCATCGCCGACCTGGCCCAGATCGGCTCCCTGAAGGTCATCTCCGGATCGTCGGCGTCAGCCGCTATGGGAACGGCGCAATCGCAGGCCAACCTTGCGCGGGAGCTAGGCGTCGAAGCGGTCGTGACGGGCTCGGTTCGCCGCTCGGGCGACACGGTCCGTGCGACCGTGCGACTCCTCCACGTCCCGGACAGCACGCTCCTGTTCACGCGAGACTATCAGGGTCGTCTGGGGCAGCTGCCGGATTTGCAAAGGGAAATCACCGTCGCCATCACCGGCGCCATTGACGCCGAGCTCAAGGGCACCGAGCGCAGGCGACTCGACGCGCGCCGTGAGGTGGATCAACGGGCGTACGAATCCTACCTGCATGGCCGGTTCTACATGGATGCCGGCGAGCTCGAGCGGGCGCGAGCCATGTTCGAGCAGGCGGAACGCATCGCTCCCAATTGGGCGCCGCCCTACGTCGGCATGGCCAACTACTTCACGACCCTGCCCTTCTTGAGCGACGTGGCGCCGGCGGAGGTGCTGCCCAAAGCCCGGGCGGCGTTGGTCCAGGCCTTGGCACTCGACGAGACGCTGCCGGAAGCGCACGCGGTGAATGCCTACATCCGGGCCTACTACGAATGGGACTGGCGTGCGGCCGAGCAGGAGTTCCGGCGCGCGCTCGAGCTGCGGCCCAGCTATGCTGACGCGTATTTCTCCTACAGTCGCTTCCTCGCGTCCCGTCACCGGCTCGATGAGGCTATCGCGCAGCTCGATCGGTCCGCGGAGCTGGACCCGTTGTCGCCCTCGCTGTTGGCGAACCGTGCCCTGCTCGACTACTTCGCGGGTCGCTACGACGTGGCGGACCGCCGGCTGCGGGAGATCATGCAGAGCGACTCCACCGACGTGACGGTCAAATGGTCATTGGCCCTCGTGGACGAGCAGCGAGGGAGACTCGATGAGGCCATCGCGATCCTGGAGCCGATCAGCGCGGTGAGCAACAACCGCAAGGCGTCGCTCGGGCACGTCTACGCGTTGGCCGGGAAGACCGCTAAAGCGCGAGCCGTCCTCAGCGCGCTGCACGCCGCGGCGGACCACAGCTATGTGCCGTCCTACTGGTTCGCGCTGGTCCATGCGGGCCTCGGGGAGCGCGATCAGGCACTCCGCTATCTCGAGCGCGCGTACGAGGAACGCTCGACGGTGTTGGCCTACCTGCAAATCGATCCGCGGCTCGCGACGCTGCGCGACGACCCGCGTTTCATCGCCCTGGCACAACGGCTCGGAGGGGAGTGAGCGATGGCAAGCCCCGCCACACCGGACCTGCAGCGCGTCATCGGTACGGGCGGCCTCGCCGCCGCCATTTTCAATATCACGGTCGGCGCGGCGATCTTCGTGCTGCCCGCCCACATGGCGGGCCAGCTCGGCACCGCAGCGCCGCTCGCCTACCTGGTCTGTGCGGTGGCGACGGCGCTGGTCGCGCTGTGCTTCGCCGAGGCCGGCAGCCGCGTGCCCAGAAGCGGCGGTCCCTACGCGTATGTCGAGACCGCCCTCGGCCCCTACGTCGGATTTCTCTGCGGGGTGCTGTTGTGGCTCGGCATCACGCTCGCCATGTCGGCCGTGACCACGGTGCTCCTCGACGCGCTCTCGGGCCTCGTCCCCGCTCTCGCGGGAAAGAGCGCGCGCGCCGTGATCGTGGTGGTGATGTTCGCCTCGCTCGCCGTCGTCAACGTGCGGGGCGCAGCGCTCGGCTCCCGCCTCAGCGGCATCTCGACGCTCGCGAAGCTCGTGCCGCTCGTCGCCTTCGTGGTGCTCGGCCTGCCCCACGTCAGCGCCGCGAACCTCACCTTGTCGGCCCTGCCGCCGCTCGGCAAGGTCGGCGAAGCGGGTCTGCTCTTGATGTTCGGGTTCTTCGGCATGGAGTCGGCGCTGCAGATCTCGGGCGAGGTCACGAACCCGTCGCGCTCGGTGCCGCGCGCGATCGCCATCGCGCTGGGCGGCGTGGCGCTGCTCTACGTCTCGGTCCAGCTGGTCGCCCAGGGCGTGCTCGGCAGCGACCTCGCCGCGCCGCAGACGGCGCAGGCGCCGCTCGCCGCAGCCGCCGAGCGGTTCGCCGGCGCCGCCGGCGCCCGACTCATCCTGATCGGGATGATCGTTTCGACGTTCGGGTTCATGACGGCGACGATGCTATCCACGCCGCGGACGTTGTTCGCCATGGCAGCGGATGGATTTCTGCCGCGGGTCCTGGCGCGCGTCCACCCGGAGCACCACACGCCGTCCGTCGCGATCCCCGTTCAGGCCGTCATCGTGTGTGTCCTCGCCCTCACCGGCAGCTACCTGCGGCTCGCGCTGGTGGCGGACGTGGCGATCCTACTCGTGTATCTGGCGTGCTGCGTGGGCGCCGGGCGGCTGCGGCGCCTCAATGCCGGCGCCGAGGGGAAGCCATTCCTGATGCCCGCGGGCCATGTCGTGCCGTGGGTGGCGGCGGCGTTGATCGTCGGTCTCCTGGCGCGGGCGACGGCGGAAGCGTGGCTCGCCACCGGCGCCGTGGCCGCGGCAGCGTCGCTGCTGTTCCTGGTGCGGACGCGGAAACGCTCGCCCGGGCCGGCCTAGTTCAGCGGCAGCCCGGCAGGCTTGGGCCACAACGCCACGCTCCAGAACAGCACGTGGTCGCGGACCTTGACCTGGACGCTGGGCGCCGGTGCACCGCTCGCGCCGAGGCTGGCCGGCGCGAACTTGGTCAACGCCCCAGTGCCACCCACGACCCACAGACTCCCGTCCTCCTCGAACGCCAGGCCGATCGGGATGCTCAGGGAGCCGTGATTCGATGCGATCACAATGCGCGGCGCCGGGGACCCAACACCGGCCAGCTGCGCCGGGGTGAACGCCAGCAGGTTACTTCTCAGGTTGTTGGCGACCCACAGATTCCCCGCGGCATCGAAGGCCAGGCCGGTGGGATTCACGAGCGAGTCGGCCGCGGTCAGGACGAACGCCGGGGGCGGAGACCCCGACACCGCGAGCTGCGCGGCCGTGTACTCGTAAATCACGTGGTTCTGGTTGTCGGACACCCAGAGCGAGCCGGCGGCGTCGAAGGCGATGGCGACCGGTGTCCCCGGTACGGACAGGACCACGGCCGGCACCTGAGCGCCGCCCGCCGCCAGCTGCGCGGGATCGAAGCGGTCCAGCGTGGCATTCTGGTGGTTGACCACCCAGAGGCGCTGCCGCGAGTCGAACGCCAGGCCGATCGGCCCGCTGAGGGAGCCCCGCGTCGACCTGATCACCGTGTTCGCCACCTTGGAGCCGGAGCTGGCGAGCGCGCCCGGTGCGAAGGCGAGCAGCACAGAGTCGTCGTCGCCGGCGACCCACAGGTTGCCGGCGGCGTCGAAGGCGACACCCGCCAGCGTCGTGAGACTCGCGCTGGGGGTGGTCACGGTGGTGGCCGGATCGCGCTGCCCGGTGTCGCTCAGCTGGGTCGCGTCCAGTTGGAGAATCGCCGCGGGAACCCCGCTGACCGTCCAGAGCCCGTCCTGGCTCGACGGGACGGGCGGGACCGGAAGCGGCGTGGTGACGTCGCCGCCGCAGCCGGCCGCGATCGGGAGCAGCAGGGCGAATGCCGCTTGGAGGAGCGTGGGGCGCATGCGTCGTTACTCCATGAGTTAAGAGGCTGCCGGCAGCATACTCGTGGAGGCCGAGCCGGACAGCCAGACCCGTCGCCCATGTCGTGTCGGTCTGTTCCCACGCCGACTGTCGGTCGATGTCCTACATGAATCGAGGCGCATCGGAGCGCATCGACGAGCCTGAGTCACGATGACGGACTTCCAACCCCCGATCGGCGCGCCCGAGCCAGCGCCTGCCCCGGCGCGCCTGACCGCCCGCCGGGCGGTCCTCATCCTGCTGTCCTACTTCGCCACGCAGCTCGTCGCGGCGATCGGCGTCGGGGTCGCGGCCAACGGCTATTACGCGCCGAAGATCAGCGACGCGCACCAGCTGGAGGCGAAGGTCAAGAGCGTGTTCGTGCTGCCCGCGGCGGTGCTGGGCATCCTGCTGGGGGCGGTGGTCGTGCTGCGGATGACGCGTCGCTCCTTTCCGGACCGTCCCCGCGCCGGCGCGTTCCGCGCCCTCGGTCTCTCGCGCGGACGGCCGCGCGATCTGGCCGCGAGCGCCGCGCTCGGTCTTGCCCTGTCCCTGCTGTACGTCCTCGTGCTGAGCCGGTTGGCGATCGAGCCGACGCGGCCCCTGGGGCCGCTGGTCGAGGCCGCGAGCCAGCCCGGCTGGCAGCGCGATCTCTGGTCGGTGATGGCGATCTGCTTCGCCCCGCCGATCGAGGAGTTCCTGTTTCGCGGGGTACTGTTCCAGGGGTTGGCCACGGCGTGGGGCACGGCGGTGTCGGCGACGACGGTGACGGTGCTGTTTTCGCTGTTCCATCTGCCCGAGACGATTTCCTACTGGCCCGCGATCATCGCCGTGACGATCATGGCGGTCATCGCCATGGTGGTTCGCCTCAAAACCCGCTCACTGGGCCCCGCGATGGCACTGCACGCCGCGTACAACGCCGGGCTGGTGCTGACCGTGTATCTGGGGATCGGCTAGGACGACCGTCATGCGCACACGACACGAAGCGGCAGCCCCCGCGGCCGCGCTGGGCCTCACCCGGGAGCGGCGGATCGCGGGATTCGCCATCAAGGAATTCACGCAGCCCCCCTTCCGTCGCCTCCCGTGGCACGAACATGCGGATGCGAGCATCTGCTTCGTGGTATCCGGCTCCTATACGGAGCGCCTGGGAGGCCACGATCGGGAATGCGCTCCCCATACCCTCGTCTTCAAGCCGCCCGTCGAGCGCCACGCGGACCGGTTCGGCCGCGCGGGCGGCACCTGCCTCCTGATCGAGATTCCACCCGGGCGGTTGGCGACCCTGGAGCCGTGCGCCGGCATCACGGTCGAGCCGAAGCTCGTGCACGACGCGAGACTGGCCACGCTCGGCCACCACATCTACCGGGAATTCGGTGGGCTGGACGCGCTGTCCCCGCTCGCCGTGGAAGGCGCGATCCTGGAGCTCCTGGTCGAGGCGACACGCGCCGCCGCGCTGGAGCGCGCACCGCACCCGCCGCGCTGGCTGCGAGAGGCGCACGACCTGATCCGGGACGGCTTTCGCGAATCGATCACGCTCTCCACCGTGGCCGGTGCCGTGAGTGTCCATCCAGCGCATCTGGCGCGGATGTTTCGGCGGTTCTACGGCGCGTCGATCGGCGCG
>JBGQHV010000098.1:0-12351 GCA_041498155.1 Gemmatimonadota bacterium
GGACCGACCATCAGCAGGTTGTGCGCCCCGGCGGCGGCGACTTCGAGCGCCCGTTTGGCGTGCGGTTGCCCCTTCACCTCCGCGAAGTCCACGTCGTCCCGGGCCCGCTCGGCGAAAAGGCGGGACACGTCCACATCGGCCGCCGGCAGCTCCGCTTTGGCATCGAGAAAGTCGGCCAGCTCACCGAGCGTGGTCGCGCCCAGCACCCGCAACCCCTCGACGACGCCCGCCTCCGGCAGGTTCTCCTTCGGGAGGACCAGGGCTTCGGCGCCCGCGGCGCGCGCCGCCAGGGCGACGGGCAGCGCACCCCGGATCGGCCGGATCGCGCCCTCCAGCCCCAGCTCGCCCAGCAGCACGACCCCGCCGAGACGCTCGAGCGCGATCTGTTCCGTGGCCGCGAGGATGCCGACGGCGATCGGCAGATCGAACGCCGACCCTTCTTTGCGGACGTCGGCCGGGGCCAGGTTCACGGTGATGCGCTTCAGCGGGAACTTGAAGCCGGTGTTGGCGATCGCCGAGTACACCCGCTCGCGCCCCTCTTTCACCGCCCCCTGAGGCAGGCCGACGGTGGCGAAGGTAGGCAGGCCGTTGGCGATGTCGGTCTCGACGTCGACCACGTAGGCGTCGATTCCCAGGACGGCGGCGGAGCGGACGCGTGCGAGCACGCGCCAAGGTGCACCGTGACCCCGGCCGCGAGCTAACCAGGATCGCGCGGGCGGTACCGAAGCAACGCAACCTTCCGGCCAGTTATGTTGTCGAATGACAAGGTATCACCCGAACCGGGGGACCCCGTGGCCGAACGCGCCGACCTACTGCAGGGCACGCTGGATCTGCTCATCCTCAAGGCTTTGATGCTGGGCCCGCTCCATGGGTGGGGGATCTCGAAGCGCCTCCGCCAGCTGTCGGCCGACGCGTTCGCAGTCGGCCAGGGCAGTCTCTACCCCGCCCTCTACCGGCTCGAAGACCAGGGCTGGATCAGCGCGCACTGGGCGACGAGTCCCGAGGGACGACGCGCCAAGTTCTACACCCTGACCCGTGAGGGCCGGAAACAATTCATCGCCGAGCGCACCGAGTGGCGCGTGTTCTCCGGGGCGATGGAGCTGGTGCTCAAGGCCATATGCTGACGCGGCTCGCGCGGCGCCTTCGGGCCCTCGTATCCGGAACAGCCCTGGACGAGGAGCTGTCCGAGGAGATCCAGCTGCACGTGCAGCTCGAGACCGAGGACCTCATCCGGACGCGTGGCCTCGACCCCGTGGAAGCGCGCCGACAGGCATTGGTCGCGTTCGGCGGGGTGGAACGCTACCGCGCGGACCAGCGCGACGCGCGCGGCGTGCGCTGGATCGAGGAATCGCTCGGCGATGTCCGGTTCGCGCTCCGCGTCCTGCTCAGGAGTCCCGGGTACACGATCCCGGCCGTGCTCGTCCTCGGGCTGGGCATCGGCACCGCGACCGCCGTGTTCAGCGCCATGCACACGGTACTGGGCCACCTGCCGTATTCGAAAGACGAGCAGCTAGTCCGGATCTACGAGCAGAACTCACCCACGAACCGATGGACGCTGTCGGTCGCCGACTTCCAGGCGATCGCGGGGCAAGCCCATAGCCTCAGCGCGGTCGGTGCGGTCCGCGGACGTTCGGCGCCCGTGTCCGCCGGTGCCGAGCCGCAGACGACCAACCTCGCGCTGGTGAGCTCCGGCTTCATGCACGTCCTGGGCGTCCGGCCGGCGGTGGGACGCCTCATCGAGCCGTCGGACGAGACGCTCGGCGCGCCGCCGGTCGTCGTCGTGAGCGACGGATTCGCGCGCCGGTCGCTCGGCGGAGCGGCGCGTGCGCTGGGGCGCAGCATCATGATCGACGGCCGGGCCCACGCCGTGATCGCCGTGCTGCCACGGGGGCTCGACCGACTCGCCGGCATTCGCAGCGACCTATGGACCAACCTGCAGCTCGCCCCGCCGACGCGGCGCGGTCCCTTCGGGCTGTTCGTCATCGGCCGGATGGCGGACGGGGTCGCTCTGGAGGCGTGCCGCCGCGACTTGGCCGGCGTGAGCCTGCGCCTGCAGGGACTGTGGGGCGATTTCTCGGATAGCGACGCGCGCCTGACCCCGTACTCGCTGCGCACCACCATGCTCGGCGACACCGGACGGACGCTGGGTCTGTTCGGGGCTGCCGTCCTCCTCGTCCTTCTGATCGCCGTGGCGAACGTCGCCAGCCTGACGCTGGTACGCACCACGGGACGGTGGCGAGAGCTGTCGCTGCGGGCGGCGCTCGGTGCGACGCGCATCCGGCTCGTGCGTCTGGTCATGGTCGAATGCGTCGCGCTCGCCGCGGCCGGAGCGGCGCTGGGCCTGGCGATCGGCGCCGGCGGACTGCGGCTCCTCGTGCGAATCGGTCCCTTCGTTCCCCGTCTCGACGAGGCCCGGCTCGATATCCCGGCGACGCTGTTCGCGATCGCCCTGGCCCTCGCCGCGGGACTGGTGGTCGGAGCGTACCCGCTGCTCTTGCTGCTGCGCCGAGACCTCGACGCATCGCTCTCCGGCGGGGACCGGACGGTCGGTGGTGGGCGGCGCGCGCAGGCAGTGCGAGGGGCGTTCGTGATCGGCGAGTTCGCCCTGGCGCTGCCACTGCTCGCCATCGCGGCGTTGCTGCTCAACAGCTTTCTCCGACTCCAACGGGTCGACCCCGGGTTCGCTGTCGAGCCGGTCGCAACCGCCCGTGTGTCCCTGCCCGCGAGCCGCTACGGTGACGCCGGGCCCCTCCAGACGTTCTGGGACCGGGCGCTCCCCGCGCTGCAACAGATCGGTGGCGTCACGCAGGTCGGCCTGGGCGACGCCCTGCCGCCAAACGCCAGTCAGACGTTCAACCAGAACAACTTCGATCTCATCGCCCATCCGGTGGGCGAGGGTCGCCCGCAGCCGGTGTCCTCCTGGATCACCGTCTCGCGGGACTATTTCGCGACGCTGGGCGTGCCGCTGCTCGATGGCCGCGCGTTCACCGCGGGGGATACCGGGGCCGCGCCGC
Source organism: Gemmatimonadota bacterium (assembly GCA_041498155.1). Classification (GTDB taxonomy): domain Bacteria; phylum Gemmatimonadota; class Gemmatimonadetes; order Gemmatimonadales; family GWC2-71-9; genus DASTHG01. The sequence goes on from JBGQHV010000098.1 coordinate 3,015, forward strand.
CCGTCGTCGTCGTGAGTCGCGCCTGGGCGAGCCACTACTTCCCCGGAGAGCCGGTGGTGGGACAACAGATGATCGAAGGCGGCTGTATCGACTGCCCGCGCACGACGATCGTGGGCGTAGTGGGGAACGTGCGCTACGACGGCCTCACGATGCCGGGCGAGGCGATCTACGCCCCGATGGAAGAGGGCAACTGGGGGCGCACCGTCCATTTGTTCGTCCGGACACGGCACACCGGCACCGACGCGCTGCCGGCTGTGCGGACCGCGCTGCTGGGGTTCGATCCCGGGGTCTCCGTCGACCAGGCACAGGCGATGCGCGATGTGTTCAGCGAATCCATCACCCAGCCGCGCCACTTGATGACGCTGCTCGGCGGCTTCGCCGTCGCGGCCCTGGTCCTCGCCGCCGTGGGGATCTTCGGACTGTTGTCCTACGTCGTGGCGGCGCGCCAGCGCGAGATCGGGGTCCGCATGGCGCTCGGCGCCGATCGGCGCGCCGTCGTCGGGATGATCGTGCGGGGAGGCCTGTGGTATGCGGCGGTCGGTGCGACCATCGGGCTGGCGGCGGCGCTGGTCGGGACCCGGTGGATGGCAGAGAGGCTGTTCGGCGTGAGCCCCACCGATCCCGCCACGCTGCTCGCCGCCACACTGGCGCTGCTCGGCGTCGCCCTCATCGCCTGTTGGCTCCCGGCGCGCCGGGCAGCCGCCATCGACCCGGTGCGGGCCCTCCGATCGGAGGCGTGAGCTCGGCTTTCGCCCACACGGAAGGCCGCGTAGTATCTCACGGATGATTTGCGCACGCTCGCTCGTCACGATCCTCCTCCTCGCCCCGTCCCTCCCCGCCCAGCAGCAACCAGCCGGCCGCAAGCATCCCGCGCCGGCGGACACGGTGCATCGGGACACCACGATCCCGACCGATTCCCTCACGCGGTTCGTCGGGAGCTTTCGCTACCGGGCACTCGGGCCGGCGGCGTATTCGGGACGGGTCACGGCTCTCGCTGTGCCGCAGACATCCGAGCCGCGGCCGAAGACGTTCTACGTGGGCGCCGCCGGCGGCGGCGTATGGAAGACGGTCAACGGCGGCGTGACCTGGCAATCCATCTCCTCGGGACTCAGCAGCGAATCCATCGGTGACCTGGCCGTGGCGCCATCCGACAGCCAGATCGTCTGGGTGGGCACCGGCGAGAAGAACAGCCTGCGCTCGCAGTACTGGGGCGACGGTGTCTACAAATCGACCAACGGCGGGAAGAGCTGGACCCGGATGGGCCTCACCGACAGCCGCGCCATCGGCCGGATCGTGATTCATCCCACGGGTCCGGACACGGTGTACGTCGCCGCGCTGGGACATCTGTGGGGGCCCAACGGCGAGCGCGGCGTCTACAAGACCACTGACGGCGGCAAGACCTGGACGCGCGTGCTGTTCGTGGACGACACCACGGGGGTCGTGGACCTGGTGATGGATCCGAGTGATCCCCACACGCTCTACGCCGCCGCCTGGCACCGGCTGCGCTGGGGCGGCAGCCACATGGAAGGCGTCGGCGCGGGGAGCGGGATCTACAAGACGACCGACGGCGGCACGACCTGGGCCCGGCTCACCGATTCGACGCGGCACAACGGTCTGCCCAACGGGCGCATGGGTCGCATCGGTCTCGCGATTGCTCCGCAGAATCCCAAGCTCGTCTTCGCGATGATCGCGGTGGATCGCGGTGTCACCGATCCGGCGCAGGGGCGCTTCGGCGGCGTATTTCGCTCCGCCGACGGCGGAGCGAGCTGGACCCAGGTCAACGACCTGCAGGCGGTGCCGCACTATTACTACGATGCCATCTGGGTCGATCCCGCCGATACGCAGCACGTGTTCGTGGCCACGAGCCCCCTGCTCGAGAGCAAGGACGGCGGCCGCACGTTCGCCCCCGAATCGCTCGCCAACGTGCACGTGGATCACCATGCCCTGTGGATCGACCCGCACGACCCGGCCCACCGCATCCTGGGGAACGACGGCGGCGCGTACGTCACCTACGACGCGGGGAAGGCGTGGTGGCACATGCCGATTCCGCTCGGGCAGTTCTACACGGTGATCGTGGACAGCGCGCTCGTGCCGTACCAGATCTGCGGCGGACTGCAGGACAACGGCGTGTGGTGCGGGCCCAGCGCCACGCGCGACACGAGCGGCATCGTCGACGACGACTGGTACCCGGTCAACGGCGGCGACGGCATGTGGGTACAGATCCCGCCCAACGACCCGTGGACCGTGTATTCGGGGTGGCAGTTCGGGAACGTCTCGCGCCTCGATCTGCGCTCCTGGAAGCGCGATGACATCCAACCCGAGTCGCTCGACGCGGGTGAAGAGAGCGGCTACCCGTTCACGTGGGGGTGGACTACGCCGATCCTCATCTCCCGCCACGATTCGGGGACCGTGTACCTCGGCGCCAACCGCCTGTTTCGGCTGCGCCAGGGCGGCCGGGACTGGGAGGCACTGGGACCCGACATGACGCGTACGCCGCGCGAGCATCCGGCCCCCGAAGCAGGTCACACGAGCTACCACGCCATCTTTGCAATCGCCGAGAGCCCCAGGACGCCGGCGGTGCTGTGGACCGGGACCGACGACGGGCTCGTCTGGGTGTCCCGGGACACCGGACGCACCTGGACCGGCGTGACCGGCAACTTTCCACGCGGCGCTCCGGCGGACTGTTTCGTGTCCACGATCGTGGCCTCGGGGCAGGACGATGGATCGGCGTGGATCACGCTGGACTGCCACCACCGCGACGACTACCGGCCACACGTCTGGCATACCGCCGACTTCGGCCGGACCTGGACCGAGCTGGTGGCCGGTCTCCCCGCCGACCGAGGCAGTCTGACGGTGTTCGAGAGCCCACGCAATTCGCGCGTCCTGTGGGTCGGGACGGCCGACGGGGTGTACGCCACGGTGGATGCCGGCTTGCACTGGCGACGCTTCGGCAAGAGTTTCCCGCACGTGATGGTGGAGGCGCTGGCGATGTCGTACCGCCAGCATGATCTGGTCGTGGGGACGCACGGCCGTGGCGTCTACGTCGTCGGCGTCGGACCGATCGAGGAGTACACCGACTCCCTGCTGGCGCGGCCGGTCGCCCTCTTCGAGGTCGCCCCCGCCTATCAGTTTCGCTGGCGCGACACGCGTCCGAGCGATGGAAGCGCCGCCTTCGTGGCGGACAATCCCCCGCGCGGAGCGGTGATCAACTATTACCTGCGGGACGCACAGACCGACGGTGTGAAGCTCGTCATCGTGTCGGCCGCCGGGGATACGCTGCGAACCATCACGGGCTCCGCGCTTCCGGGCCTGCAGCAGGTCACCTGGGACTTGTCGAGCGAGCGTCCCCGCCCCCGCGGCCTGGGCGACCCCACCTCGCGTGAGGAGCTGCGACGCGTGCCACCGGGGGAATACACGGTTCGGTTGACGATCGGAGGGCAGAAGCTCGAGCGCCGCATCGTGGTGACCGAGCTCCCACCCGACCGGTTGGGACGACTTCGATAGTCAGTCTGCTGAAATACCCTTGCCAATGGAGAGACCGATGCGTGCAGCACTGAGCGTGAGTGTGGGGTTACTGGCGGTGTTGGCGGCGTGTCAGAAGCCGGAGTCGGCGGCGCAGGCGCAAGCGCGCATGGACCAGGAAACCGCGGCGTTCCGCACCCAGGTGCAGGCGCTGACGGGCAGCTGGGAGCGCTGGACCACGGCCGGGCAGGCGGACTCCATCGCGGGCGCATTCACGGAGACCGGGTACGAATTGCCGCCGAACGCCCCGCCGATTCATGGCCGGGACGCCGTCAAGGCGTTTCAGACGCAGCTCGCATCCTTGGGACAAACCACGATCCACCTCAGCGTGGACGAAGTGATGGCCAACGGGCCGGTCGGCGTCGCGCGCGGGGCGTACGAATTCTCCCTCGTGCCGGGCCCCAACGCGCCCGCCGGGACCGTCGCGATGGCGGACACCGGGAAGTGGCTCGGCGCATTGCGGCAGAATGATGGCCAGTGGCAGTTCACGATCCTGACCTGGAACAGCAATATCCCGCTGCCGCCGCCTCCGGCCCCGACGCCGGCCCGGCGGAGGTAGTGGACGTACTCGATGTGGCGGAACAGCTGACCGACCTCGCCCGCTGGAGGGCCGACACTCCCGGGAGCACCGAGCGGATCCACCTGAACAACGCGGGCGCCGCCTTGCCGCCCCGTTCGGTGCTCGAGGCGGTCACCGCCCACCTGCGGCGCGAAGCGGAGATCGGGGGCTACGAGGCCGCCGACGAAGTCGCCGAGCGTGTCCGGGAGTGCTATGCCGCCGTGGCACGCTACGTCGGCGGCGCCCCGAACAACATCGCCATCGTCGAGAACGCGACCGTCGCCGTGGCGCAGGCGCTGAGCGCGTTCGACTTCCGTCCCGGCGACGCTATCGTGACGAGCCGGGCGGACTACGTCTCGAACCAGCTGATGTACCTCTCCCTCGCCCGGCGCCGCGGCGTGGACGTGCGGCGCGCGGACGACCTCCCCACGGGCGGCGCCGACCCGGAGAGCGTGCGCGCGCGGCTGGCGGACGGGCGGGTGCGCCTCGTCGCCCTGAGCTGGATCCCGACCAACTCAGGGCTGGTGCAGCAGGCCCGGACCATCGGCGAGGTATGCGAAGCGGCCGGCGTCCCATATCTCATCGACGCCTGCCAGGCGGTGGGGCAGCTGCCGATCGCCGTGCGCGACCTGCGCTGCGACTACCTCGCGGCCACCGCCCGCAAGTTTCTGCGCGGGCCTCGCGGTATCGGTTTTCTGTATGTGTCCGACCGGGCGCTGGCCCGGGGCGATCACCCGCTGCTCGTCGACATGCGCGGTGCCGAATGGACCGCCGCCGACGGCTATCGTCTCTTCGACGGCGCCCGGCGCTTCGAAAATTGGGAGTTCTCCTGTGCGCTCGTCCTCGGGCTGGGTGCGGCCGCGCGATATGCGGAGGAAGTGGGCGCCGCGGGGGGCGACCGCGCCCGCGCGCTCGCCGCCCAGCTGCGAAAGCGTCTCGCCACGATCCCGGGGGTCCGCGTGATGGACCGGGGCACCGAGCGCGGCGCCATCGTCACGATCGCCACCGATGGCGTCGATCCGGCGGGACTCAAGCAGCGCCTGCGTGCGCGGGGGATCAACACGAGCGTCTCGACGCGCGACGACGGTGTGATCGACATGGACGAAAAGGGCGTGGCGGCCGTTCTGCGATTTTCCCCGCACTACTACAACACGGAAGACGAGCTGGAGACCGCGGTGGCGGTGCTGACCGAAGAGCTGAGCCGCCGTCGCTGACCGGTCAGCGCAGCGGCAGCTCCACATGCAGGTGATCGGCCGTTCCCACGTGCCGCAGCGTCCGGAACCCCATCAATACGAAGTACAGCTGGACCAGCCGGTTCGCGATCTCGTTGCGACCCGCGGTTCGCAGGTCCACCGCGTGCACCCAGCCGTCGCGTTGCGGGTAATGCAGCGTCGCATCGAACGCCGGGAGCCCCATCCGGGCATAGTCGGCGTGGATGCGGCTCAGATCGGTCACGACGAGGTCGCCGTTCGCCAGGATCACGGTCGAGAGCGCGATCCGCAGCAGCGGATGCGTGGCGCGATACTCCGACTGCACCGGTCCGGCCTGCACGTTGGCGCGGGAGAGAAACAGCAAGGCGTGCCCGCAGAACCCCAGCACCAGGGGAGCGGCAACCCACTTCGTCACCAGCACCAGCCGGATCCGTCCCGTCAGCCGGTGCACGAGCCAGGCGCCGTACGCCGCGATCACGAGCAGCATGGCGACGCTCGCCAACAACAACGCCAGCCAGCTCGGCCACCCGTAGCGCTCGTACAGCATCACGGAGCCCCGCACCAACACTGCGAACGGCAGCGCCGCCAGAACCGCGACGGTCAGGACGCGCCACGCGATCGGGGACCAGCGGCGGCGAGACAGATGGGGGAAGCGGGCGATCGGCATGCCGACCCTACGGCGCGTCCGCCACGGCGTTTCGGCGTCGCTCGAACCGGATCACCCGTTCCTCCGACCCCGCCCCGATCAAGCGGAATCCGGTCTTCTCCAGCACCCCAACCGAGGGGACCAGCTCGGGATAGGTCTCCGCGATCACCCGCGTGACCTCCGGGTGGCCGAACGCCCACCCGACGAGCGCTTCGACCGCTTCCGAGGCGTAGCCGCGCCGCTGGTGCGCCTCGAGCACCGAATAACCGACCTCGACGGTGCCATCGGCCGCCACGCGCGCGTCGAGCAGGCGGGCCAACAGCGGGAGATCGTCCATCTCGGCCCGCGCCAGCTCGACGGTCGCTGCAACGAGATCGAGTCTCGCCGTCCGGACACTCAGCATCTCGTCCGCTCCGGGATCCCGACGAGATAGGTCATGAAGGTGATGAGCGGTGGAGACCACACCGTCCCGATTTCCCAGCGATACCCCTCGAGCCCCGCCACGAGGTCGCGCAATTCGTCTGGCGTGTAGGATCGCAGACACGACACGGTTCCTTCGAACCACACGATCAGCGGCAGGACCGGAATCAGATACGTCCAGAACAGCCGGTCCCACCGGAACGGGCGGATGAACGGCGTCACGAAGAGCGCGATCACGGGGAGGAACAGCATGCCGATGAGGTCGAGCGGCGTCCGCCGTGTGATCTCGAACACGCCGATCCCGCACCCATGGTGCGCGGCGTCCGCCAGAATCGCGCGGGCCCTCCCGGGCGGAAAGTGGTGCAGCGCCGTAAACAGGGTCCGAAATCCGGTCAGCCGCTCCGGCACCGCGGTGGCGTCGATGGATCCGGACTCGGCCGTGATGCGGCCGTCGCCCATCCGGATGAGGCGCGCGAACGCCCCCGGGTTCGGATACAGGTCGCAGAGCCGGACGCGCACCGCCGGTCCCCCGACCGCCGGCACGCGCCGGACCAGATCGCCCCACGGTCCCCCGCCGCCGGAGCAGAGATCGACGACGTCGGTCTCGCCGAGTTGCGCCAGGGCGCGCGCCAGCAACGGCGCCGCGCCCGCGTAGGGGGCAAACCACTCCATCAGGTGGCGGAGGAAATCGGTGATCGCCGTCCGGAGCGATTCCGGACACCACGGCTGGTCCTCGAGCTCGAACAGCTGGAAGCGACGCAACCGGATCAGGGCAAGCGCGGGCGCGCGAGCTGGCGGTCCCACGACGCGAGCGCCGGTTTCGCACCGAGCGCCGAATCCACCACGCCCAAGTGGGCAAAGAGCGGCAGGATCGATCCCGGCGGCAGCGTGATCGCGGAGAGATCCAGATCGGCGAAGGTGAGCTGAAACACAGCCACCGCCCGTGCCGAATCGAGCAGCCGCGCCTGGTAGTCGATGTAGCGGGCCTGAACGGCGGGAGAGGATGTGAAGCCACCGAGCGAAACCGAGCTCCACCCCCCTTCCACGACGAGCACCGGATGTCCGCTCTCCGCCCGCAGCCGGGCGTAGTAGTCGAGCGGCAGGCTCTCCGGCGCCGCGAAACCTCCGAGATAGGGATACGACGAGAGGCCGAGCAGGTCGAGGAACGGAAAGTCCGTGAGGTCCTGCGCGATCCCGGCGTAGCCGCCGCCCTGGAGCCGGCCCCAGGCGGTCTCGACCTGCACGCTGATGTACAACGGCGGCTCGATACCGAGCGTCTGCATCCGGGTGGCGGCGGCGTTGGTCATGGCGACGACCGCTTGATAGACCGAATCCGGCGCCGCCAGGCGGATCAGATTCGTCTCCGCCGCGAGTCCCAGGTAGTCGGGATGGAGAATCGAGTCGAGGGCCAGCACGTACTCGGTGTAGACCCGCTGGATCGCCGTGTCGGTGATGCTGCGGCCGAGCGAGTCAAGCGCCGGATCCTCTTTCGCGCGATCGAGCCCGTTGGTCACGTCCACCGTGATGGCGATCGGCAACCCCTTGGCCCGGTAGTAGTTCGCCAGACCGAGCTCGTTGCCGCGCACCTCCTGCGGCGCGGGTATCCCGTTCAAGAGGGCGAGGTACGGCACCGAGATGTGCATGATCGCGGCGTCGGCGTGGCCGGAGGTCCAGAGGTTCAGCGCCTGCAACAGGACGGCTTGATCCTGCTTTGGAGGGATCGCCGAAAAACCCAGACGGAAGGTCCGCGGCGGCGGCACCGGATGCGTCGCATCGCTGCAGGCGAGCGCCAACACGCATCCCAGCATGACGCAGGCCGGCATATCCGGTGTCATACTAGCAGCCCGTCGAGCTCGAGTCGCGGCAGCCGCCGGTCGGCCTCCCCCGGGACGGGCGCGGCGCTCCACCCGACTCGGCGCGCGCCGAGCCGGGTGTAGAAGCCCTCGGCGTTGGGGTCGGATTCGATCTCCAGCCCCGTCGCCCCAGCCGCGATGGCGCGCGCCAGAGCGTGCTCCACCAACCGGCGCCCGTGACCGAGTCCCATCGCCTCCGGGAGCACCCACAGATGATCCAGCGTCCAGCGCGGCACACCGGGCAACGTCGCGGAGAACCCCAGCAGGCGGCCGTCCTGCTGGATCACGAAGATCTCGGCGCGCTCCAGGTCAGGCGGAGTGAACGTCAGCATCGGCTCCCAGCCGGCGAGCCAAGCCGCCGGATAGCCCCAGTGCGCCTTCGCCGCCCGGGCGATCGCCGTCAGCGCCGGCGTGTCGTCAGGGGTGGCGGGACGGATGGAGATCATCCTTCAAACTAGCAAGCTGCAACAGGTGACCGCCCCCTCCGCCTTCTGCAGCTCGGAGACGTTCACCGTCAGGAGGTCGATGCCCTGGGCCGCGAGTCGCGCGGCGGTCTTGGGGAAGCTCGACGGATAGATCACGCGCTCACCCACGAGCAGCCCATTCGCGGCGCCGGGCTCCCCATCGGAGACTTCCAGCACCCGCAGGCCCGCGAACGTCGCGGGAGCGACCCAGCGGGGGTTGCACAGCACGGTGTCGGGGGCGACGAGCGTGGCGGCCGACTTGAGGTGGAGGCACCCGCGCACCGCCACGGGCTCGACCCGATAGCCGTGCGGAGCCAATGCGGCGCCCAGCTGGTCGATCGCCGCCCGGTTGGTCCGATCGGTCGCGCCGACGAAGACGGTCCGTCCGATGACCAGGACGTCGCCTCCGTCCATCGTCCCGGGCGCCGCGATCGTGGTGAGCGGCCGATACTCCCCGAGGATCGCGGCGACCGCGCCGGCTTCCGGACGGCGTGACTCGGCGCCCGGCCGGGTGATGACGGCGACCTCATCGAGCACGACGGCCGTGTCCTCCACGAAGACCGAGTCCGGCAGCGACGCCTCGGCGGGCAGGGTGCGCACCTGGCACCCTGCCCCACGCAGCGCCGCCTCGTAGGCGCGGTGCTGCGCCCGCGCCAGGTCGA
>JBGQHV010000099.1:0-12036 GCA_041498155.1 Gemmatimonadota bacterium
ATACGGCTCGAACGACAGTGCCACATAGGCGGGGGTGTACCGAGGGTTGATCGCGATCGCGGTGCGCAATGCACGCCCTTCATCGTCCCAGCGCTTCGCGCGGGCGTAGCCGAGCGCCAACAAGTAGAACGCGTCCGGGTCCAGGGAGTCCTTGGCGGCGCGCGCTTCGAGCTCCGCCAGCGGTAGCCGAGCCCACGGCTGCTGCGCGCGGGCGACGGGGGCGACCGACAATAGCACCGGAATGACGGCGACGAGTCGCGTCCGCATACCGATCGTCGCGGTGCCTGAGCGGCGTGGGCCGAGCCCACCTCGGTGCGATAGGGTCATAGTGACCTCAGGGTATCCTACCGACGATCTCCTCACCTGGCGTGAGCGGTCCCGGGCACATGATAGACCTTCACGAACGGCCGCACCTTTCATGCCGCACCCGAACCCGTGGATGCAGACGGAGATCACGCAGATGCGTAGGACGCTGTCCCCGGCAGAATGCACCACGATATGGCGCGATTGATGGGGATCCGGACCCCGACCAGCCCTGACCGCGCGACCTTGACAGGGTCCCCCAGGGCGTTTCTTTTGTCTCGCATCATGAAACTCGGTATCACGACGTGATCGCCTCACGGGACATTCCTGGCACTCAGGCTGTGGCGCGCGCGGTAACCCTGCTGAAGGTGTTTTCCGACGCCCGGCGAGAGTGGCGGTTGACGGACCTCGCCCGCGCGGCGCACCTCCACAAGGCCACCGCCCACCGGCTCCTCGCGACATTGGAACGCGAAGGCATGGTGGTCCGCGATCCGGCCGGCGAGCACTATCGCCTCGGTCCCGAAGCCATCGTCCTTGGCGCCCGCGCTGCCCGCGCGAGTGATTTGCGCGCCACCGCCGCCCCGGAGCTCCGCGCCCTCGCCGCGGACACGGGGGAAACCGCCACGCTCGAAGTCCCGGTCGGGAGCGACATGCTGATCCTCGACGAAGTCGCCGGACCCGCCCTGCTCGGCGCCGTGCCGGAAGTGGGCACCCGCTGGCCGGGGCACGCGACCTCAACCGGCAAGGCTCTCCTGGCGTTGTTGCCGGACGCGCGACGCCGCGACCGGCTCGCGCCCCGGCTCAGCCGCCTCACGCCCCGGACCATCGTCACCGTGGCGGCGCTCGAGCGCGAGCTGGCCCGGATCCGGCGGCGCGGCTATGCCGTCGCGGTCGAGGAGCTCGAGCGCGGCTACGTCGCCGTCGGCGCCGCCGTGCGGGATCAGGAAGGCCTTCCCATCGCGGCCATCAGTGTCGGCGGACCCCGCCTCCGCTTTCGGACCGCCCGTCTCGCCGTGCTCGGCCGGCGCGTCCGGGCCGCGGCCGCGCGCGTCTCGGCCGCCCTGGGGTACCGGAGCGAAGCATGCTGAGAGAGACGCCGTTCCACCCACGCACCGCCGCCCTGATGGAAGGACAGGCCTGGCGCCGCTGGGCCGGCTACGTGGTCGCCAGCGCCTACGAGCTGAGCCACGAGCGCGAGTATCACGCCATTCGCAGCTCGGCCGCCCTGTTCGACGTCTCGCCGCTCTACAAGTACCTGGTACGGGGACGCGATGCGGCCCGGCTGCTCGACCGCATCGTCACGCGCGATGTGCTCGCCAGCAAGGTGAGCCAGGTCCTCTACACGCCCTGGTGCGACGCGCGCGGCAAGGTGATCGACGACGGCACCGTATCGCGCCTCGATGAGACGACCTTCCGCATGACGGCCGCCGACCCGAACATCCGCTGGCTGCACCTCAATGCGACCGGCCTGGACGTCACCATCGAAGACGTGTCCGAGCGCACCGCCGCACTGTCACTCCAGGGGCCGAACGCCCGCGCCATCCTCGAGCTGGCCTGCGGCCAGCCGCTCACCGAGCTCAAATACTTCCGCCTCACCACCGGGAAGATCCGCGGCGCCCCGGTGACCATCTCCCGCACTGGCTACACCGGAGACCTGGGCTACGAGGTGTGGATCGACGCTGCGCATGCCCTCGCCGCATGGGACGCCCTCGTCGAAGTCGGCACTGGATACGGGATCACGCCGGCCGGCATGCTCGCCCTCGATCTGGCGCGGAACGAAGCGGGCCTGCTGCTCATCGAAGTGGATTACATCTCGGCGCACCACGCCCAGATCGACGCGCAGACCTCGACGCCGTTCGAGCTGTCGCTCGGCTGGACCGTGGCCCTCGACAAGGAACGCTTCATCGGCCAGGACGCGCTCGAGCGGGAGCACGCGCGCGGGCCGGTGTGGCGATTCGTGGGGATCGAAGTGGACTGGGACTCGCTCGAGCGGCTCTACGCCGATGTCGGACTCCCGCCCAAGCTCCCCACCACCGCCTGGCGGGCGAGTGTCCCGCTGTACGTCGGCGGGCTGCAGGTGGGTTACGCAACGAGCGGGTGCTGGTCGCCGCTGCTCAAGCGCTACATCGCGCTCGCCCACCTCGAAGCGCGCTACGGCGAGCCGGGGACGGCCGTGGAGATGGAAGTCACCGTCGAGCACCGCCGCCGGCGCGCCGCCGCGACGGTCCGGCCCCTGCCGTTCTTCAACCCCGAGCGCAAGCGAGCCTGAGATGGCCCAGACCTGGGACGCGATCATCATCGGGGGGGGCCACAACGGGCTCGTCACCGCGGCCTACCTGGCGCGGGCCGGCCGCCGGGTGCTGGTGCTCGAGCGGCGCTACCGGGTCGGCGGCGCCGCGGTGAGTGAGGAGATCTATCCGGGCTTCAAGTTCTCCGTGTTCTCCTACGTCGTGAGCCTGCTGCGGCCCGAGATCATTCGCGATCTCGACCTGCCCCGCCACGGGCTCGAGATCCTGCCGCTCGAGAGTACGGTCACCCCCATGGACAACGGCGACTACCTCGCCGTGTGGGGCGATCCCGACAAGACCCGCCGCGAGATCTACCGCCATTCGCCGCGCGACGCGGAGGCGATGGTCGAGTTCGGCCGGCTGATGCACCACATGGCGCAGGCCGTCAAGCCGATCCTGGGGATGATCCCGCCGGATCCCACTTCGCTCTCGCCGCGGGACCTGCTGGGCCTGCTCAAGCTGGGCCGCCATTTCCGGAGCCTGGGCCCCGAGCACGTCCACGCGCTCTACAAGCTCATGACGATGAGCTCGGCCGACTACCTGGACGAGTGGTACGAGACCGACGTGCTCAAGGCCACCAAGTCGGCGAGCGGGATCATCGGGACGTTTCTCGGGCCGCGCTCCCCGGGGACGGCGTACGTGCTGTTGCATCACTACATGGGAGAGATCGACGGCTCGTTCCGGGCCTGGGGGTTCGCCAAGGGCGGCACCGGGGCCATCAGCGAGTCCATCGCAGGCGCCGCTCGGCGCTTTGGCGTCGAGATCCGCACCGACGCGCCCGTCACGCGCGTGCTCTTGAAGCGCGGCCGCGCCATGGGTGTGGTACTCGAGAACGGCGAGGAGCTGCGCGCCCGGACGGTCGTCTCGAGTCTCGATCCGCACCGCACGTTCCTCGAGCTCGTGGGGGAACCGGAGCTTCCCGAGGATTTCGTGTCGGACATCCGGCGCTACAAGTTCCGCGGGTCCTCGGGCAAAGTGAATCTGGCGCTCGACGAGCTGCCCAACTTCACGTGCATGCCGGGGGTCGGGCCGCACTTGCGCGGCGCCATCTCCGTCAGCCCGAGCGTCGACTATCTGGAGCGCGCCTACGACGACGCCAAGTACGGCGAGTTCTCACGCCATCCCTACATGGACGTCATCATCCCGTCGATGATCGACCCGCACATGGCGCCGCCCGGCAAGCACGTGATGTCGATCTTCGTGCAGTACGCCCCGTACAACATCACCGGCGGGTGGACCGACGCCAAACGCGAGGCGTTCGGCGATACGGTCGTCGATACGCTGGCGCGCTACGCGCCGAACCTGAAGCAAGCGATCCTGCACCGGCAGGTCATCACCCCGGCGGACATCGAGCGCATCACCGGTCTCACCGAAGGGAACATCTTCCAGGGCGAGCTGGCGCTGCACCAGCTGTTCTTCCTGCGGCCGGCGCCGCGCTGGGCCAAATACCGCACGCCGATTCGCCGGCTGTATCAATGCGGCTCCGGTACGCACCCGGGCGGGGGCATCATGGGTGCGTCGGGGCGGCTGGCCGCGCTCCGCATCCTCGGGGACGGGCGATGACGCGCGAAGTGATCGTCATCGGCGGCGGCGTGAACGGCCTCGTCACCGCCGCCTATCTGGCGAAAGCCGGTATCCCGGTGCAGGTGCTCGAAGCGCGCGGCACGCCCGGCGGGCTCGCGGGCACGGAGGAGGTCATGCCGGGCTTCCGGAGCGACGTCGCGGGACTCGACGCCGGATGGCTGCTGCCCGACATCGCGGACCATCTGAAGCTCGGCGCCGCCGGACTCGAGCTCGTGGTTCCCGAGGCGAGCGTGTTCAGCCCCCAACCGGACGGCCGCGCCCTGACGCTGTGGACCGACCCCACGCGGACAGCCGAGGAGATCGCCCGGTTCTCCGCGGAGGACGCCCGCCGCTGGCCGGCATTCACGGCGCAGCTCGCCCGCTTCGCGCGCGTGCTGGAAGCCGTCTACGCCGTGACGCCGCCGCGCATCCCCGACGCGCGCGGCCGGGACTTCGCAACCTTGCTCGGTCTGGGCCGCCGACTGCGCGGGCTCGGGCGACGGGAAATGGTGGAGTTCCTGCGCGTGGCGGCGATGTCCGTCGCGGAGTGGCTCGACGACTGGTTCGCCACCGACGCTCTCAAAGGCGCCGTCGGCGCGGGCGGCGTCACCCGCATCCTCCAGGGACCGCGCTCGGCGGGCACGGCGTTCGTGCTGCTCCATCATCATGTCGGGCGTCCGGCGGGGGCGGTGCGCAGCGCACAGCTCGTGAAAGGCGGACTCGGTGCGCTGGCGCGAGCCCTCACGGACGTGGCGAAGGGGTTCGGCGCCGAGATCCGCACGTCGGCGCCGGTGCGAGAGATCGTGGTGCGGGACGGGCGGACCATCGGCGTGGCGCTGGAGACCGGTGAGCACATCGCCGCCCGCCGCGTGGTGTCGAGCGCCGATCCCCGGCGCACGATGTGCGGGCTCGTCCCGGCCGCGCACCTGGATCCCGAATTCGTGCGCGCGATCAACAACATCCGCTACCGGGGCGCCGTGGCCACGGTGCATCTGGCGCTCGGAGAGCTGCCGCACTTCACGTCGCGTCCCGCCGACGGGGCATTGCGCGCTGCGATCACCGTCGCGCCCAGCCTCGACTACCTGGAGCGCGCGTACGACGACGCGAAGTACGGCGGCGTCTCCCGCCAGCCGTTCCTCGAGGCCCGCATCCCGACGCTGCTCGACCCGAGTCTCGCTCCGCCGCGGCAGCACCTGATGACGGTCCAGGTGCAATACGCCCCGTATCATCTCCGCGGCGGTGTCTGGGACGCCGCCGCCCGCGAGCGCCTCGCCGATTCGGTCGTGGCCTCCCTCGGGAATTACGCGCCGAACCTGCACACCAGTGTGCTGGCGCGCCACGTCGTGACCCCAAAGGATCTCGAGGAGCGCTTCGGGCTCACGGAGGGTCACCCCTACCACGGGGAAATGACGCTCGATCAGATTGTGTTCATGCGTCCGGTGGCCGGATGGGCGCGCTACCGGACGCCGATCAAGGGCCTGTTTCTGTGCGGTGCGGGCACCCATCCGGGCGGCGGTCTCGCCGGAGCGCCCGGCCGCAATGCCGCGCACGAGCTGTTGCTGAAGGAGGGTCGCCGATGAGCTCGTTCGTGAAGACCGTCGACTCCTACCGCCAGGGCGCGCGGACGATGCCGGGGCGCTACTACACGACGCCCGAGATCCTCGCCGAAGAGCAGGACCAGATCTTCGCGCGCCACTGGATCTCGATCGGTCGTTCGACCGACTTCGCCGAGCCCGGTGCGTACCGCCTCGTGGAGATCGCGGGCGAGTCCCTCATCGTGCTCCGCGACCAGCAGGGCGTGCTGCGCGCCTTCTTTAATATCTGCCGCCACCGGGGCACTCGTCTCTGCACCACGACTCCCGGCCGGCTGTCGGAGACGATCCAGTGCCCCTACCACGCCTGGACCTACGCCCTCGACGGCCGGCTGATCGGCGCCCCGCATATGAACGAGGTGGCGGGGTTCGAGAAGCGGGACTATCCCCTCCACGCGGCCGCCCTCGCCGAATGGGAAGGGTTCGTGTTCGTCACCCTGGCGGCCGATCCGCCGCCGTTCGCCGCGTCGTTCGCTCCGCTGGTCGAGCGGTTCCGCCGCTACCAGCTGCCCCGCCTGCGGACGGTGCGTCGCATCGAGTACCCGGTGCACGCTAATTGGAAGCTGATCATGCAGAATTACTCGGAGTGCCTGCACTGCCCCACCATCCACCCCGAGCTGAGTACCAAGCTGCCCTACACGAGCGGCGCCAACGACCTAGTGGAGGGACGGTTCCTCGGCGGCTACATGGAGATCAAGGCCCCCAATCAGAGTGCCACCATGACCGGGCGGTCCTGCGGCCTGCCCTTGGGGGATCTTTCGGCGGAGGACCAGCGGCGGGCGTTCTACTACACGCTGTTCCCCACCATGATGCTCAGCCTCCACCCCGACTACGCGGTCTACTACACGGTGTGGCCGGTGGGTCCGACCGAGAGCCGGGTCGTGTGCGAGTGGATGGTGCACCCCGATTCTCCGGCCAGCCCGGGCTACAACATCGCCGACGCCGAGGAGTTCTGGGACCGCACCAACCGGCAGGACTGGGACATCTGCGAGCGCAGCCAGCTCGGCGTGGCGTCGCGCCGCTACGCTCCGGGGCCCTATTCGCCGCGCGAGAGCGTACCGGCCGCCTGGGATCGCGAGTACCTGCGGCAGCTCGGGCACCTCGCCGAATAGGGCCGCTTCACACGCCGCTCGCCGTCCACTCCGCCGGGTCCTGACGATAGAAGCCCTTCAGCTGGGCATAGAGATCGGGATAGCGCCGCCGCAGCTCCTGGGGGTTTCCGAAGAAGGTTTCCGTCGCCACCGCGAAGAACTCGCCACGGTTGGTCGCGCCATAGACGTTCAGCACATCCGGCACGCCGTCCTCGGCCGAGCGCCGCAGCTCGTCGAACCGCTCCTGCAGCACCCGCGCCCAGGTCCGCGTCGACGAGGGAGCCTCGAGCAGGGGCGTGCCGTCCACGTACCCGTCTTCGCGGTCCAGCTCGTGGGCGAACTCGTGCAGCACGACGTTCTGCCCATCCCCCGTGTCCGACGCCCCATGAAGCGAGCTGTCCCAGGCGAGCACGACGGCGCCGCGGACGTGCTCGCCCATCAGCGGCTCCGGGTGCGGGATCGCTCCGACGTAGGTTCGGCCGTCGATCGCCGGGCTGCGGCGCAGGAACGTGCTCGGATAGAGGATGATGGAGCGCACCCCCGGATAGCAGCCGGCATCGAGATGCAGGATCAGCAGACAGGCCTGAGCGGCGACGATGATCTTCATTTCATCGGTGACCTCGAGTCCGCCGCCGCCTTCGAAGTGCTTGTCGCGGAGGAACGCCTGGACCAGCCCGAACAGGCGATCCCACTCTTCGGATTTCAACCACCGCACCAATGGCACGCGCGCCTCTATCAGCGCGCGCCACTGCTCCGGCGCTTGGACGCTCGGCGCCGCGCTGGCGCGCGGCTTCCAGCGCCGTACCAGCGCCCAGCCGGCCACCAGGCAGAGCAGCAGGACCGCTCCAACGGCCGCGGGAATCGCTACCGCTTCCATCAGGAGTGCGGGGTGGTTCCGGGTGCCGAGAACACCCGCGCCAGCGAGCGGAGCAGTCCGCCATCGGGAGAGCCCCCATCGGGCGCCTCGGCGAGCACGACGGCCAGCCGGCGCCGCAGCAACGGGTCCCGGTAGGCCTGGGCGGCGAACTGCAGCGTGATCGGGATGAACCAGGACGCCTGTCGCGCGCCCGCTCCGGCGCGCGCCACGGCGGCATACTGCTCGAACAAGCCGAGGAGGAAGGCGCTCTTCGAGGGGAACTGCCGGTAAATGGCCCCTTTTGTGAATCCCGCGGCCCGGGCGACGTCGTCCAATGTGGCGAGATCGAAGCCGCGGTCCGCGAAGACCTTCAGGCCGGCCTCGACGAGCAGACTACGAGTTTCCGCTTTGCGCTTCTGCCGTATAGAACCCATGCGTATCTAAGATACGAACGGGTATCTATAACAGCAAATCCAGAGCTTTAGGCTGGACGGTGGGGTACCAGCGGGTATCTGAACGTGGCCTCCCGTGACACCCGAGGTCGTCACTGGGCCACTGCGATGATACTAGCGAGTATCTACGATACCCGTGCGTAGCGTGTCTTCTGCCTTGACTCGACTCCATCCCGGTCTAGGTTTGGCACTCGGCGCGGCTCGAACGGCTGTGTCGTCGCGACTTCCGGAGACTGGCTGATGCCGTACATCATCGTCGAACCGTGCATCAACGTCAAAGACCGCTCCTGCGTGGATGTCTGTCCGGTGGACTGCATCTACGAAGGGGAGGACCAGCTCTACATCCACCCCGATGAGTGCATCGACTGCGGGGCGTGCGAGCCCGAGTGCCCGGTGACGGCGATTTTCCCCGAAGAAGACGTGCCGCCGCAATGGAAATCCTTCATTGCCAAGAACAAGGATGTATTTCAGAGCGACAACCCGCCCGGCAAACCCTCGCCCGAACGCGGCGCGAAGTAGCCGAGCTACAATCCAGCCAGGAACTCCCGCAGCGCCAAGGTGACCCGATCGGGTTGCTCCAGCGGCGAGAGGTGTCCCGCACCGTCCACCTCGACATAGCGCGCGCCCGGGATCCGCTGCACCATCGCCTGGGCGAGCACCGGAGGCGTCACCACGTCCTCCGCACCACAGAGCACCAGGGTCGGCACGGCAATCCCGCCCAGGAGTGACGTCGCATCGGGCCGGTCCCGCATCGCGCGCAGCGCCCCCACCACGCCCGCCACCGGCTGACGCAGCACCATGGCGCGCGCGCGCTCGGTGAGCGACGGATTCTGGGCGCGGCTGGTCGCGCCGAGCAGTTTCGGCAACAGCAATGCGGCGAGCGCATCCAGCCCATCCCGCCCGACCAAGGCTGCCTGCTCGTCCCGGGTGTGCTTGCCCGCCGTGGTGTCGGGTTCAGCCTTGGTGTCGCACAGGATCAGGGCGCGCACCAGCTGTGGGTAACGACGGATGAATTCGAACAGCACGTACCCGCCCATCGAAAACCCGCAGCACACGAGCGACGCGACGTCGAGGGCGGTGCAAATTCGCCGGAGATCTTCCGCGTAGCCCGCCATGCCATATCCGTCCGCCGGCGCGTCTGAAGCGCCGGCGCCGCGCAGGTCCGGCGCGACAGCGCGCCAGCCGCTCACGCTGCCAAGCTGATGGCTCCACATCGCGTGGTCGAACGGGAACCCGTGTACCAGCAGCAGCGCGGGCCCTTCGCCCCGCACCTCCACGGCGAGCGTCGCCCCGTCCCCGGGCACGCGCAGCAGCGTCGTCACGGCCCCAACCATACGCCGCGCGTGCCCGGGCCGCGAGGCTATCTTTGGCGCATGCGCGTACCCACCGAATACATCCGTCACGCCGCCCGCGCCGCCCGCAAGTGCGCCGGCGACCCGCTGGGCGGGGCCCCGCAACCTCCTGATCCCGAGTTCTACAAGACCCTCGCCAAGGCGCTCGAGGAGATCGCCGGCGGCCTGGAACAGCTGGGTAAGGGAGAAGAGTGAGCGGCTACCGCTACGTTGATTCCGCCGCCGTTCTCCACGAGGTGATCGCGGCGGCACGGGCGGAGCCGCTCGCAGCGGTGGACACGGAAGCCGCGAGTTTCCATCGATACATCGATCGCGTATATCTCGTCCAGCTCTCCACGCGGCACGCCACCGCGATCATCGACCCGCTCGCGGTCGCCGACCTCGCTCCCCTGGGCGCGCTGCTCGCCGACCCCCGGGTGGAAAAGGTGTTTCACGACGCCGACTACGATCTGCGGATCCTCGATCGCGACTATCACGTTCGGGCCCGCCACATGTTCGACACCCGGATCGCGGCGCAGCTCCTGGGGGAGCCGGCCATCGGCCTGGCCGCGCTGCTGGAGAAGTTCGCCGGCGTGCGGCTCGCCAAGACGCATCAGCGCGCCGATTGGTCGCAGCGCCCCCTGTCCGCCGCGATGCTTGACTACGCCGCGGACGACACCCGCCATCTTCCCGCGTTGCGCGATGCCCTGCGTGCCCGGCTGGAATCGGCGGGCCGGCTGGCCTGGGCGGAGGAAGAGTTCCTGTGGTTGGAGCACCTGCGCTGGACCGGCCCGGGAGGAGCCAACGGCGGTGAAGCCTACCTGCGGATCAAGGGTGCGAAGGCCCTCCACCCCCGGCAGCTGGCCGCCCTCCGCGAGCTCGTCGCCTGGCGCGACGGGGTCGCCGCCGAGCGCGACACGGCGCTGTTCCGCATCATCGGCAATGAAGCGCTCCTGGCGGTGAGCCAGGCGTTGCCGCGATCGGCCGAGGCGCTGAGTGAAATCCGGGGACTCCCGGCGAGCCTCGCCCGGCGCTACGGCCCCGCGCTGGTCAGCGCGGTGGGCCGGGCACTGCACTTGTCGGAGGAGGAGCTCCCGAGGCGGGAGCGGGGCCCTCGGATGGCGCGAGATCCGGAGCTCGAAACCCGTGTCGAACGCCTCAAGACGGCGCGCAACGCCGTCGCGCAACAGCTCGCGATCGATCCGGGCGTGCTGTGCGGCAAATCGACACTCGAGGTGATCGCGCGCGCCCAACCCGGTGACCGGGCGGCGCTCGCGGAGATCGGTGACCTGCGCCGTTGGCAGGTGGATGTATTGGGGGAGGCGTTGCTGCGGGCGCTGGCGTGAGGGCCCGTTAGAACCCCATCATGGCGCGGATCTTCGGCTCGATCTTCTCCGGCGTCCAGTAGGGCTCCCACACGATCTCGATATCGACGTCTTTCACGCCGTCCAGCGTCCGCAGCGTCTTGTGAATGTCGTTCATGATCTCCGGACCTGCCGGACATCCGGGCGACGTCAGCGTCATGCGGAGATGGACGTTGCCGTCGTCCACTTCCACCTCATAGACCAGCCCCAGGTCCATGATGTTGAGGTTCAGCTCGGGGTCCTTCACCGAGCGTAGCGCGGTCCGGACCGCGCCCTCCAGTGTGGTTTCCGTCGTCACAGCGGTTTCCTCCCTCCGCCAATCTGCTCGGGAAGCTCACTCGCCGGGAGCCCCCGGACCGCGCAGCGCCGGCCGCGGGCGATCCACGCGTACACGCGCCGCGCCAGCGGCCGCACCCCGGGCACGGCGAACCCCCACGCCCACCACCGTTTCCCCGGCAACAACCGTCCCAGCGCGGGGACCGCATCCGCCCCGGCGAACACCCGGCCATCGGGGAGTACGAGATGCATCGCAGCCGCGAGCGCCGGCAGCGCGAGCCCGAACCGGCGAACCGCCGCCTCGTCTTGAAACGGCACGAAGCGCAGCCGCTGTTCCCGATCCCAACGTCGCAACAGGTCGACCGCCCGACGGCACATCCCGCACTCCCCGTCGTAGATGAGCGTGGGCGCGTCAGTTGGCGCGTGCATCGATCGTTGCGGCGGCGGCATCCGCCAGGCGGCCGCGCACGCCCTTGACCACGGTGAAGGGCTCTCGGCTCCGCGGCGCGTAGGCGCGGTTGGTCAGAAAGACGACAAACACGCCGCGATCCGGGTCGATCCACAGCGACGTCCCCGTCCATCCAGTGTGGCCGACGCTGTGGGGCCCGAACCGGCTCCCCGCGCTGCTGACTCGCTCCCCGGTCGGTAGCGCCTGCCAACCGAGCGCCCGCGCTTCCGTGCCCGGCCCGAAGTACACCGCGCGCGTGGTGAAGTCCCGGATCGTTGCGGCGCGCACCAGCCGCTGCCCGTCTCCCGCGACTCCCCCGCGCAGCACGAACTGCGCGAACCGCGCCATATCGCGCGCCGTACTGAAGACGCCGGCGTTGCCGGATACGCCGCCCAGCTTGGCGGCGGACGGATCGTTCACGATCCCCGCGACGGCGTGGCCGTGCCACATTCCAGTCGGCGCCGTACGGCGG
>JBGQHV010000100.1:0-11917 GCA_041498155.1 Gemmatimonadota bacterium
AGGCATCGAGCTCGCGATCGGCGACACCGGCACCGGCATCCCCGCCGAGCACCTGCCTCGGATCTTCGAGCGCTTCTATCGCGTGGACCCGAGCCGTTCCCGCGAACAGGGGGGAACAGGGCTCGGGCTGGCCATCGTCAAGCACCTCGTGGAGGCGCACGGCGGCCGGGTGGTCGCCGAGAGCGTGCTCATGCGCGGCACCACGGTTCGGCTGACGTTTCCGGGGAATCCAGCCGTTACCGAGCCGTAGCCCTCCCGTCACACTCGCTTGACACCCCACGCCGATGCTATCGGCGTGAGAATCGCACTCGTCACCGACACCTACCTGCCCCAGATCAACGGGGTCACGACCGTTGTCCGGCGGATCGCGGACACGGCGCGCGCCGCGGGACACGCGGTCGCCGTCGTGGCGCCGCGCTACCCGCACGGTTCGGACGGCGACGGCGGAGGGGGACCGGAGCTGCGCGTCCCGTCGCTGCCATTCCCGCCGTACCCGAGCATCCGCCTGAGCTTCCCCTTCCGCCGTCACGTCGCGCACTTCCTCGATCGCTTCGCGCCCGACCTGGTCCATGCCGCGACCGAGGGCCCGCTGGGCGTCCTCGGCCGCGGCTACGCCATGGACCGCGGCCTGCCGCTGGTGACGTCGTTCCACACCGACTTCCCGCAGTACGCGCGCGACTACGGCCTCAGCGTCCTGGCGCCGCTCGTCTGGCGCTGGCTGCAACACTTCCACCGGCCGGCCCGCATGATCCAGACGCCGGGCATCGCCGTACGCGACGAGCTGGTGCGCCGCGGGCTGCGGAACACCGTCGTCTGGGGACGCGGAGTCGATACCCGGCACTTCCGGCCCGAGCGGCGGCACGCCGGGTGGCGCCGCTGGATGGCGGGGGCCGACGATACCGTCATCGTGCTGCACGTCGGTCGCCTCGCCCCGGAGAAGAACCTGCGGGTGCTGGTGGACGCGTGGAACCGCGCCCACCGCTGCCTCGGGCCCCGGGCGACGTTCGTTATCGCGGGGGAAGGACCGGAAGCACACTACGTCGCCACCCGCGCGCCCTTCGCCCGACAGCTCGGGTTTCTGGATCGCGACACCCTCGCCGACCTGTACGCTTCGGCCGACCTGTGCGTGTTGCCGTCCCGCACCGAGACCTGCGGGCTTGTCGCCCTCGAAGCGATGGCCGCCGGGCTCCCGGTGATCGCCGCTGACGCTGGCGGCCTCGCCGAGAGTGTCCGCCACGAGGAAAACGGGCTGCTGGTCCGGCCCGACGACGCACGCGGGTTCAGTCACGCCATCGTGGCCCTGGCGCTCGACGCCGGGCGGCGGCGCACCCTGGCGGCCGGCGCCCGGCGCACCGCCGAGCGCCGCGATCTCCGCAGCGAGGACCAGGAGCTGCTGCGCCAGTACGCCGCTCTGGTCCCCAGTCGGAACACACCACCGTCCAGTCCGCTCCGCCCCACAGTGCAGAGCCTGGCGCTGGAACCGTTGCCGCAAGCCGTTTCCCTCACACCGGAAGGAGTACTGCATCGATGCTGATCCTGTTGTCGCTCATCGCGTATCTCGTACTGGGGCTGCCGTTTGTCGCCTGGTTGGGCCACCGCCTGGCGCGCTCGCACCGGGATCACGCCGGGGCTAGCGAAACGGAGGTCGTCGCCGGATGACGGCCCGTCGCTTGATCCTCGCCCTCACCGATGGACTCCGGCCCGAGGCGATCACGCCCACGACCATGCCATCGCTGCATGGCCTGTCACGAGCCTTCACGGTCGCCGCGGAGGCTCGCACCGTCCGCCCCAGCGCGACCGTAGCGGCGCTCGCCTCTCTCGCCACGGGCGTCGCGCCGGATTCGCACCGGCTGGTGCAACCCGGGCTCGGCTTTCTGCCCCGCGTCTCGCGGCTTCGCCCGGTGGCGCGGGAGCTGGCGCGCCACAGCGTCGCGACGGACGTCGTGACCGCCGAGCTCCCGGCGGCGGCGCTGCCGGTCGCCTGGGCCCTCGCATCCGCAGCCGGGGTACGCCGGCTGCTGCCCGCGGGACGGCGCGCGCGTGACACGGCCGCCGCGGCCGACTGGCTCGTGAGCGAGCCGGGCACCGGATTGGTGTTCGTCTACCTCCCCGACTGCGACGAAGCGGGCCATGCGCACGGGTGGATGTCCGCCCCCTATCTGGAGGCCGCGGCCGAGGTGGACGCGGCCATCGGGCGCCTGTCGGCGAACCTCGACGACGCACTGCTGGTGGTCGTCGCCGACCACGGCGGCGGCGGCGTCATCGCGACGGAGCATCACCACCCCCACCCCGTGAACGAGCGGATCCCGCTGGTGCTCGCGGGCCCCGGCGTCGCACGCGAGCACCGGTTGGAAGCCCCGGTCTCGCTGCTCGACGTGTCAGCCACCGTGCTCTGGTGGTTCGGCGTTCCGGTGCCTGACGTCTACGAAGGGCGCCCGCTGCTCGAGGCGTTCGCGCCGGTGCTCACGCTCGAGACGGCGGCACGGTGATCCGTCGACTCACCCACCTCGGCGACGCGTGGGTGACGATCGCGGCCGCCCTGATCGTCGCCGCGCTCGGCGAGCCTCGGCTCGGCATGGACATGCTCGTGGCCAACGCCCTCTCGCACATCCCCGTGCAGATCCTCAAGCGCCTCGTCGCGCGACCCCGGCCGAGCGACGCCTTCGGCCGGCCGCTCGCCCTCGTCCCGCTGCCCGATCCCTTCTCGTTCCCCTCGGGGCACGCGGCCGCCGCGACGGCGATCGCGGCCACGGCGGCCGTCGCCCATCCCTGGATCGCGCCGGTGGCCTTGCCACTCGCCGGACTCGTGAGCTACTCGCGCGTGGCGCTCCGCGTGCACCATCCCGGGGATGTGGTGGCCGGTATCGCCCTGGGGTTGGGCGGCGCCCTGGCGGCCACCGCGCTGCTCTAGCCGCCACGTTACGCGTTCTAGTCACGGATGCTGTCGATCCCGTGACACGGCTGCAGGACATTCGGCGTCGGACAAGCACTCATCCCCCAGTCGCGCACGGGCGTCCTCGCTCGTGCCTCGTGTGCCCGCCAACGCATGTGCACGGTCGTTGGTTGGGTGCCTGGTAGCGGAGGCCCGCATGGCTCCGCTATCTGTCCTTCCGCCCCCCACCGTTACCGAAATGTGACAATCGCCCACTGTTACGGGATCGTGACCCACGCGACAGGCCGTCGTGATGGCGCGGCCCGACCTTGCCCTTGCCCAAAGAAAGGGCCGTTCGGGCGGCGTGGACGCCCGCAGTACAACCCAAACTTGGAAGTGAGGGGTTCAACCGTGCACCGCTCCATGTCCACCGGCCTTCGAGGCCTCGCAATCGCGAGCGCGCTGATGCTCCCGAGTGCGGCGAACGCTCAACAGACCCAAGTCATCGTCAGTGGGGTCGGCTACCTGCAGTACGTCTACCAGCTGAAGGACACCGCCAATCACGTCAACAACTTCGACGTGACCCGGGCATACGTAAACCTGATCGGCAAGTTCGCCGGCGGCGTCGGCGCCCGCGTCACACTGGACGTCAACCGCCCGGCCGGCGATAACTCGATCCGCTACCGGCTGAAGTATGCGTTTGCGACCTACCAGCCCACCGGCAGCGCCCTCACCTACAAGATCGGCATGATCCACACGCCGCTCCTCGACTGGGAAGAGGCGCTGTGGGACTACCGCATGCAGGGACAGATGGCGATGGAGCGCGGTGGCTACGTCACCTCTTCGGACATCGGGTTCGGGATCGACGGCAAGTGGGGCCCGGACAATGTCAACGCGCAGCTGACATTCGTGAACGGCGAAGGGTACAGCGGCGGGCCTGGCGACCAGCGCAAGGACATCCTGGCGCGCGTCTCCGCGCGCGTCATGATGACCAACGATTCCAGCCGCGTCGGCGGCCTGCGGTTGACGGCATACGCCGGCTACGGCAAGCCGACTTCGGGCGGCCAGCGCAACCGGTTCCTCGGCATCGTCTCCTATCGCTCGAAGCAGATCACCTTGGCGGCCGAGTTCGCCTCGACCAAGGACAGCGTCACGGCGACCCCGACCCCCTCGACGACGGGCCGGGTGATTTCCGCGTTCGGCGTGTTCCACATCCCGAACTCCAAGGCGGCGGTCATCGCGCGCGTGGACATCACCGATCCCAATACCAGCGCCGCGGGCAACAAGCAGACGCGGTTCATCGGCGGCGTGTCCTACCAGCTGAGCCCGAATCTGCGGCTCCTGGCCGACATCGATCACGTGAATTTCGAAGGCACCCCGACGCCCGCGCAGGAAGCGGTGCGCTCGCAGGCGCTGTTCCAGACCCAGATCACCTTCTGACCCGAACGAGAGGCAATGATGAAGCGTAGTGCACTACTCGGCGTGGCGGCGGCGCTCGGACTGAGCGCCGCCCCGGCCGCCGCCCAGGTGAAGCTGACGGGCGC
This sequence comes from Gemmatimonadota bacterium, assembly GCA_041498155.1. GTDB lineage: Bacteria > Gemmatimonadota > Gemmatimonadetes > Gemmatimonadales > GWC2-71-9 > DASTHG01. Next base: position 4,417 of record JBGQHV010000100.1, read on the forward strand.
CGGCGCGACGTTCCCGAACGTCATCTATCAGAACTGGATGCTGACCTACAACCAGGCCAACCCCGGCGTGCAGTTGAACTACCAGTCGATTGGCTCCGGCGGCGGCATCCGACAGTTCTCCGACAAGACCGTCGATTTCGGCGGCAGCGACGCCCCAATGTCGGACTCGGCGATCGCCGCTATCCAGGGCAACGTGCTCCACATCCCCACCGTCCTGGGCGCCGTCGTGATCACCTACAACATCCCGGGGGTCACCCAGCAGCTCAAGTTCACCCCGGCGTTGATTGCCGACATCTTCCTCGGCAAGCTCACCAAGTGGAACGATGCGCGCATCACGGCCCTGAATCCGGGGCTCGGGATTCCCAGCATGGACATTCTGGTGGTGCACCGGTCCGATGGCTCGGGCACGTCCTACATCTTCACCGACTACCTCTCCAAGGTCAGCCCGGATTGGCAGGGCAAGGTCGGGAAGGGTACGTCGGTCAACTGGCCGGTCGGTCTGGGCGGACGCGGCAACGAAGGTGTCGCGGCCACGGTGAATCAGACGCCGGGCGCGATCGGCTATGTCGAGCTCGCCTACGCGCGGTCGAACCACCTGCCCTACGGTCAGCTGCAGAACAAGTCCGGGAATTTCATCAACCCGACGCTCGAGGCGACCACTGCGGCGCTGGCGGCGTCCATGGCGGCGATGGGGCCGAGCACGGACTTCCGGGTGTCGATCACCGATCCCGCCGCCCCCGATGCCTATCCGATCGCCAGCATGACCTACCTGCTGCTCCGCAAAGAGTACGACGACCCGGCGAAAGCCGGCGCACTGGTCAAGTACGTGTGGTGGGCGGAAACCGACGGACAGGCCAAGGCCGCCCCGCTCGGATACGCCCCGCTCCCCGCCGCGCTGCGTCCGTGGATCGCCGACCGGTTGGCGTCGATCACGGCCGGTGGCCAGAAGGTCTGGACGTCAACGGCAGCTCGTTAACCCCTCCGTAACGACTGCCGGCTTCACCCCCGCAGGGCATACCCCTGCGGGGCTTTTTTTTGTGACCGTCGGTGACGCAACCGTTACACGTCTGTGACCGACCGCTGGCAGGCCAATCCTACCTTGCGCGGGTGATTCCCGAGACTGCCACCGCCCCCTCCCAGGTGAAGGCCGCCGTTCGCGCGTCGGCCGCGGAGCCACCCACCCTGGTGCGCCGGCATCGGCGCAACCTGGGCGACCCCGCGTATCGGGTCGTGCTGACGGGGCTGGCCGTGCTGCTGCCCCTCCTGTTGCTGGCCGTGGGGGCACAGCTCGCCATCAGCGCCGCACCCGCTCTGAAGAAATTCGGGTTCGGCTTTCTGTTCACGACCACATGGGATCCCGTCGCGGAGGTATACGGCGCGGCCCCGATGATCTTCGGCACCATCGTCTCCTCGCTGCTCGCGCTGCTCATCGCTGTGCCGCTGGCTCTGGGCGTGGCGATCTTCCTCACCGAATTCGCGCCGCGCTGGCTGCGCCAGCCCGTTGGCTTCCTGGTGGAGCTGCTCGCCGCCGTCCCCAGCGTGGTGTACGGCCTGTGGGGCGTGTTCGTGCTCATCCCGCTGCTGCGCACCATCGCGGTGCCGCCACTGCGGGCGGTGCTGGGGTGGACGCCGTTCTTCAAGGGCGTCTTCTACGGCAACTCGATGCTCGCGGGCGGAGTGATCCTCGCGATCATGATCGTCCCGTATATCGCCGCCGTGTCGCGCGAGGTGCTGCAGGCGGTCCCCGCGACGCAGCGCGAAGCGGCCCTCGGGCTCGGAGCGACCCGCTGGGAGGCTGTGTGGAGCGCGGTGCTGCCGTACGGACGGGCGGGGATCATCGGCGCCATCATGCTCGGGTTTGGTCGCGCCCTGGGGGAGACGATGGCCGTGACCCTGGTGATCGGCAATCGCCACGACCTCGGGGCGTCGCTGCTCGCGCCGGCCTACACCATGGCCGCCGCCATCGCCAACGAGTTCAGCGAGGCGACCACCCAGATGTACCTGTCCGCCTTGTTCGCGGTGGGCCTCGTCCTCTTCGTCATCACCATCACCATCAACGCGCTGGCCCGGCTGCTGGTGTGGCGCGTGGCGCGCGGCGCGGCCGTGGGGAGCAAGGCGCTGTGAGCGCCCGGGCGCTACGCCGCCGGGCCAAAAGCGCCGCGATGACCGGCGTCGTGGCCGGACTCGCGGTGCTCGCGGTGCTGCCGCTGTTGATGATCTTCGCCGATCTCGTCCACAAGGGCGCCACCTCGATTGACTGGAACTTCTTTCTGAAGGGCCCGGTGCCGGCCGGTGAGTCGGGCGGCGGCGTCGCCAATGCGATCGTCGGCACGGCGATCATCGTTGGGCTCGCCTGTCTCGCCGGCATCCCCGTCGGGGTCGGCACTGGCCTTTACCTCGCCGAGTACGGGGGCGGCCGCCTGGGGTGGCTGGTCCGCTTCGTGGCCGACGTGATGAACGGAACGCCGTCGATCGTGGTTGGCATTTCCGCCTGGACCTGGCTGGTGCGGCCCGCCGGACATTTTTCCGCGATCGCCGGCGGGGCCGCGCTCGCCATTCTGATGATCCCCATGCTCGCGCGCACCACCGAGGAGATGGTCCGGCTCGTGCCCAATTCGCTGCGCGAAGCCGCGCTGGCCCTGGGCTACCCGCGTTGGCGCACGTCGCTGGCGATTGTCACCCGCACGGCATTGGGAGGGATCGTCACCGGAGCGCTCGTTGCCGTCGCGCGCATCGCCGGGGAGACCGCACCGCTCCTCTTCACGGCCCTCGGCAACTTCAACTTCACCACGACGGTCACCGAGCCTATGCAGACCTTGTCCTTGCAGATCTACGTCTATGCCACCGGCCCCTTCGACGAATGGCACCGGCTGGCCTGGGCCTCGGCCCTCGTGCTGATGGGCATGGTCCTGCTGCTCTCCCTCACGGCCCGGTGGGTCACCCGGTCACGCCATGCCGCTCGATAGCTCCGTGGCCCAGGTCAGCTCCGCCATGACCGGCGCCGGTGCTCTGCCGCGCCGCGCGCAACCGTCCGCGTCCCAGGCGCCGGGGGCGCAACTCTCGCTCGCCGCCACCCCCGGCGCCACGTCCCGGCCCGACAACTCCCTGGTGCGGGTCGAAACCCGGCGGCTCACCGCCCTCTTCGGCCGCACGGTCGCCGTGCGGGAGGTGTCGCTGTTCTTCCCCACCAATACCGTGACGGCCATCATCGGGCCATCGGGCTGCGGCAAGAGCACGTTCCTGCGCTGCCTCAACCGGATGCACGAGCTGTCCGACGGCGGGTGGGTGACGGGCGCAGTGCTGCTCGACGGGGAGGACATCTACAGCGGCGGACTCGACCCCGTCGCCGTGCGGAGCCATGTGGGCATGGTGTTCCAGCGCCCGACACCGTTCCCCACCATGTCCATCTACGACAACGTCGCCGCGGGCCTGCGTCTCGGCACGCACCGCAAACGGAGCGAGCTGGACGAGATCGTGGAACGTGCGCTGCGCCAGGCCGCCCTGTGGGACGAGGTGAAAGACCGCCTGCAGACGAGCGCCGTCGCGCTCTCGGGCGGGCAGCAACAGCGGCTGTGTATCGCCCGGGCGGTCGCGCCGCGCCCCGAGGTCCTGCTCCTCGACGAGCCCACAGCGTCGCTCGACCCCGCCGGCACCCAGCGGATCGAGGAGCTGTGCCACGAGCTCAAGCGTCAGTACACGATCGTGATCGTCACGCACAACATGCAGCAGGCGGCGCGGGTATCGGACTACACCGCCTTCTTCTATATGGGTGACCTGATCGAGATCGGGCGGACCAGCCAGCTCTTCACCAACCCGGCCAAGGAGCAGACCGAGGCCTATCTGACCGGGAGATTCGGTTGAGCACACAGACACCGGCGCTCGCCCAGGTGGGATCGCCACCCTCGCACCGACGGAGTCCCGGCGAGAAGGGTCACCTCGTCACGATCCCGCCCGAGGCGGTCAGTCCGTTCCCTGTGGTGGACGTCCGGAACTACGCCTTCTGGTATGGGGCGCGCCAGGCGCTGACCGATCTCACGCTGACCATCCCGCGTCGCGCCGTCACCGCGCTGATCGGACCGTCGGGCTGCGGGAAGAGCACATTTCTCCGCTCGCTCAACCGCATGAACGACATCATCGCGGATACGAGGCACACCGGCGATATCCTGCTCGAGGGGGTATCGCTCTTCTCCTCGGGCACCGACGTCGTCGAGCTGCGGCGGCGGGTCGGCATGGTATTCCAGCGCCCCAATCCGTTCCCCAAGTCCATCTTCGACAATGTGGCCTACGGCCCGCGCACCAATGGTTTCGCCCCCGAGCGGGAAATGGCGGAGCGGGTGGAACGGGCGCTGCGGCAGGCGGCGCTGTGGGACGAGGTGAAGGATCGCCTCGACACGCCCGGCACCGGTCTCTCCGGCGGTCAGCAGCAGCGGCTGTGCATCGCCCGCGCGCTCGCCAACGAGCCGGAGGTCCTGCTCATGGACGAGCCCTGCTCGGCGCTCGACCCGATCGCCACCGAGCGCATCGAGGAGCTGATCGTCGAGCTGAAGCGCGACTACACAATCGTCATCGTCACGCATAACATGCAACAGGCGTCCCGCGTCTCGGAATTCACGGGATTCTTCTACCTCGGCCGGCTCGTGGAGTTCGGGGAAACGGCGCAGCTGTTCACGCGGCCCCAGGACGAGCGGACCGAGGGCTACATCACCGGGAGGTTCGGTTGACCGACACTCTGCATCTCGACGGGCCGACCCCGGGCCCACGTCCCGGAACTGTGCATCGGCACTTCCACGACGAGCTGTCCGATCTCAAGTCCCGGCTGCTGGCGATGTCGGCCGAAGCCCAGACCGCGCTCGCGACCGCCGTGGACGCCCTGCTGCATCGGGATTCATCCCGCGCCGCCCAGGTCATCGCAGGCGACCACCGGATCGATACCCTCGAAAACGAGATCGAAGACCTGGTGGTTCGGCTCATGGCCACACAGCAGCCCATGGCGCGCGACCTGCGGCTCCTCATGGCGGCGCTCAAGATCGCCAACGATCTGGAGCGGGTCGGCGACCACGCGGTGAACATCGCGCAATCGGCCGAGCGCCTGGTCGCCAGCCCCCCCATCGTCCCCGAGCCGGAGATCGTGGAGATGGCCCGGATGGCGCGGCGGATGCTCGCCGATGCGCTCGATGCGTTCGTGCGCGCCGATGCGCAGGCGGGCCGGGCGGTCTGTCGGCGCGACGACCAGGTGGACAGTCTGCACGATTCGGTGTTCCGCATCCTGCTCACCCACATGATGGAAACCCCGCACATCATCAGCGCGGCGATCGAGCTGTTCCTGGTGAGCCGGAATCTCGAGCGGGTGGCGGATCTCGCGACCAATGTCGCCGAGGACGTCGTGTTTCTGGTCGAGGGGAAGAGCATCAAGCATCACGCAGGGGAAGACCAGCCGGCGAAGAGCGCGCGGTGAGGGTGGCGGGGACTCGCCCCGCCCCATTACCGCCAGCCGCCCCCTCCGGGCAGCACCAGTCGCTGCTCCAGATACTCCCGCTTCGCGAACAGCCGGATCAGCAGCAGCCCCGCCACGAACCCCCCGATGTGCGCGAGGAAGGCGGTGCCGCCGCTCTGCTGCGCGCCGAGCGCCGGCAGGCTCCCCAACACCTGCAGCAGAATCCAATAGCCCAACATCACATAGGCGGGGAGCGTGATGGTGGTGATGTAGAAGCCGAGCGGCAGCAGCGCGTGCACCCGTACCCGGGGGTAGAGCAGCAGGTAGGCGCCGAGCACGCCGCTGATCGCTCCCGACGCGCCGACCATCGGGACGGGGGAGGTCGGGTTGAGGAACGTCTGAGCGGCCGCCGCCGCCACGCCGCAGATCAGATAGAAGATGGCGAAGCGCGTGTGCCCCATGGCGTCCTCGATATTGTTGCCGAACACCCAGAAGAACACCATGTTGCCGATCAGGTGCATCCAACCGCCGTGCATGAACATCGACGTCACTACGGTCCAGTACTGCGGGGTCGGGTCGACGGCGCAGAACAGCCCGGGGCCCATCTCGAATCCGGTGCCGGGTGGGAGGCGGTGGAGCACCTCCCCCGGGATGAGGCCGTAGTTGCAGACGGCTGCCGCTACGGCGTTCGCCGATCCCAGCCCTTCGACAAGGATCCAGGCAGCCACGTTCAGCGCGATGATGCCGACCGTGACGATTGGCTTGAGGGTAGTGGGATTCTCGTCCCGGTACGGGATCACGCGGCTAATCCTATGCCCCGCCAGAACGTTGCGCAAACTGCCTTTTTGGCACCTATTTCAGGCACGTGGGTTGCTCTTGCGACCGCCGGTGAGGAGTACGCATCACCCTTCACGATAAGGAGCACCGGACATGGCTGAGAAGATCATCGGGATCGACTTGGGGACCACGAACTCCGTGGTGGCCGTCATGGAGGGCGGCGACCCGGTCGTCATTCCCAACGCCGAAGGCGGCCGGACGACTCCGTCGGTCGTCGCGTTCACCAAGGACGGCGAGCGGCTGGTCGGCCAGGTCGCGAAGCGCCAGGCCGTGACCAACCCGCAGAACACGATCTTCTCGATCAAGCGCTTCATGGGACGTCGCATCACCGAGGTGACCGAAGAGATCAAGCGCGTCCCCTACAAGGTCGTCGCGGGCACGAACGAGCTGGCGTCGGTCGAGATCCAAGGCAAGCGCTATACGCCCCCGGAGATCTCGGCGATGATCCTGCAGAAGATGAAGCAGACGGCCGAAGACTACCTGGGGCACAAGGTCGAGAAGGCGGTGATCACGGTCCCCGCCTACTTCAACGATTCCCAGCGGCAGGCCACGAAGGACGCGGGCAAGATCTCGGGCCTCGACGTGGTGCGCATCATCAACGAGCCCACCGCGTCCGCCCTGGCGTATGGCCTCGATAAGAAGAAGGAAGAGAAGGTGGCCGTGTACGACCTGGGCGGCGGCACCTACGACATTTCGGTGCTCGAGCTCGCCGAGGGGGTGTTCGAGGTCAAGAGCACCAACGGCGACACCCATCTGGGCGGCGATGATTTCGATGCCCGGATCATGCAGTGGCTGGTGGACGAGTTCAAGCGCGACCAGGGCATCGATCTCTCGAAGGACCCGATGGCTCTGCAGCGGCTCAAGGAAGCCGCCGAGAAGGCGAAAATGGAGCTGTCTACCGTGATGCAGACGGAGATCAACCTCCCCTTCATCACAGCCGACCAGTCCGGCCCGAAGCACCTGAATCTGTCGCTCACGCGGGCCAAGCTGGAGCAGCTGGTGGATGATCTGGTCCAGCGGACGATTCCGCCCATGAAGCAGGCCCTGAAGGACGCGGGGCTGGAGCCGGGCCAGATCGACGAGGTCATTCTGGTCGGCGGTGATGAACGGGAGGTTGATCTCCGTCTGCATCACGGTGGACAGCTCCATCTTCGCCTTCTCGGCGGCTTCCTTGAGGCGCTGCAGCGCCATCGGGTCCTTCGAGAGGTCGATCCCCTGATCGCGCTTGAA
>JBGQHV010000101.1:0-11875 GCA_041498155.1 Gemmatimonadota bacterium
AAGGACCTCCTCCCGGTGCTCGAAAAGGTGGCCCAAGCGGGCAAGCCCCTGCTGCTCATCGCCGAGGACATCGAGGGTGAGGCGCTCGCCACGCTGGTGGTCAACAAGCTGCGCGGCACGTTGAAGGTGTGCGGCGTGAAGGCCCCGGGTTTCGGTGATCGGCGCAAGGAAATGCTCACCGACATCGCCGTGCTCACCTCGGCGAAAGTGATTTCCGAAGAGCTGGGCTTCAAGCTCGAGAACACGGTGCTGGGCGATCTGGGCCAGGCCAAGCGGATCGTGGTGGACAAGGACAACACCACCATCATCGGCGGCAAGGGCAAGCAGCCCGACATCCAGGGCCGCATCGCGCAGATCAAGTCCGCCATCGACAAGTCGACGTCGGACTACGACAAGGAGAAGCTGCAGGAGCGGCTCGCGAAGCTCGCGGGTGGGGTCGCCGTGATCAACGTCGGCGCGGCCACCGAGACCGAGATGAAGGAGAAGAAGGCCCGGGTGGAGGATGCGCTGCACGCCACCCGCGCCGCGGTCGAGGAAGGCATCGTGCCGGGCGGCGGTGTCGCGCTGCTGTGGACCCAGAAGGCGCTGGACAAGGTCAAGGGCCTGGACGAGGACGAGAAGATCGGTATCGACATCGTCCGGCGCGCCCTCGAGGAGCCGATCCGCATGATCACGCAGAACGCGGGCGCGGAAGGCTCGATCATCGTCGGCAAGGTGCGGGAGTCGGCCAAGCTGAACTACGGCTACAACGCGCAGACCGACGAATACGAAGACCTGGTGCTGGCGGGCGTCATCGACCCGACGAAGGTCACCCGCACAGCACTGCAGAACGCGGCCTCGATCGCCGGCCTGCTCCTCACGACCGAGTGCGTCGTGGTGGAGAAGAAGGAGAAGGAGAAGGCGCCGCCGATGCCCGGTGGTGGTGGCGGCATGGGGGGGATGTACTAAACGACTAGACGGATAGGCGTTTAGACGTTCAGGAAAGGCACTCCCGGACCGTTCCGGGGGTGCCTTTTCCGTATCTGCTATCCCCGAAGCCGTTGCCGTTTACTATCTTAGAGGGTGACCTCGCCCTCCGGACGAGCGCCTGCTGGGTCTGGCGCGCCGATCGAGCGCGCCGCGCTGTCGCGCGAGCTGAGCGAATTCCTGATCGAGCTCTCGATCGCGCTCCACAAACACGCGATGTATCCGCTGGGCCACCCGTCGCTGGAGCCCGCCGTCACCCGCCTGGTGCGCCGGGGGGACGCGCTGCTCCGCGACCGCCCCTCGATCTCGCTCGGGGTCGCGCGCAGCCAGCTCGTGATCGAGGGCGTCGCCACCGACCCGCGGCACCCGGTGCTCGCCGAGCTCGCGGGTCGGCTGCATCGCCACCATCTGGGCGCCGTGACCTTCAATCGCGGCATCGAAGCCGGGGAAGTGGCCGACGTGCTGCGTACGCTGGCCGTCGAGGCGGACCGCACGGGGCAGCCGCTCGGCATGGGAGACGCCGCGCGGCTGTCCGCCTGGCAGCACATCCGGCTGCATCCGATGTCCTACGAGCGGCTCGAGCTGCTGGACAACGCCGAGCCCGGCGCTCCAGTTGGCGCCGGGAGCCCGGGCGGCGGCTCGAAGGACGAAGACGGCGGGGTGCGCGACGCGCGGGTGCGTGGCGCCCAGCTGTGGATCGGCCTGGCCCGCGCGGCGCTGGCGGGGCAGCTCGGCGAGGACGAAGCCCCGCCGACCAAGCCGGCCGTCATCGCCAAGGCGATCGACGATCATCCCCGCGGCGAAGCCTACGACCAGGTGATCGTCGGCTATCTGCTGCAGATCGCGCAGGAGCTGAAGTCGGCGGGGGGACAGGAAGCGGTGGAGCTGCGGCGGCGCACGTCGCGGCTGATCGCCGAGATGCGGCCCGACACGCTGCGCCGCCTGATCGAGATGGGGGGCGACTCGGCGCAGCGTCGCCAGTTCGTGCTGGATGCGTCGCACGGCATGGCGGTCGATGCCGTCCTCGAGGTCGTGATGGCGGCCGCCGATGCGTCGCAGCACGCGGTGTCCGGTTCGTTGATGCGGATGCTGTCGAAGCTCGCCGCGCACGCGGAGCAGGGCTCCCCCCAGGCGCGTCCGCTGGCCGATCACGCCCTGCGCGATCAGGTGCGGGCGCTGTTGACGGGCTGGGACCTCGCCGATCCCAACCCGGAGGGCTACGGCCTCGCGCTGCAGCGCATGTCGCAGGTGGCGCCGGCGCCCGCGCCGGCGGGGCAGCGGTTGCACGGGACCGAGCCGGAGCGGCTCGTCCAGATGAGTCTCGAGGTGGACGCGGTGGGGCCGAACGTGTACCGGGCCTGCGCGGCCCTGGTGGACACGGGGCGGTTGGTGGAGCTGATCGATCTGCTGGAACAGGCGCCGGAGACCGCGGCGGCCGAAGAGCTGTGGTCGCGGGCCGTCAGTCCCGACACCGTCCGCTGGCTCCTCGAGACCGAGCCGGTGGACTTCGCGACGGTGGACCGCCTGCTGCCTCGGCTGGCCGAAGGGGCGGCCGATCCGCTGCTCGACGCGCTCGCCACCGCGGAGGTGCGGGCCACCCGCCGCGCCATTCTCGAACGCCTCATTCGGATGGGGCCGATGTTGGGGCCGAGCATCTCGGCCCGGTTGTCCGACCAGCGCTGGTATGTCAAGCGCAATCTCCTGACGCTGCTCGACCTCCTGCCCGAGCCGCCGGCGGGATTCTCGGCGGTGCGCCTGCTGTCCGACCCCGATCCCCGCGTGCGGCTGGAGGCGTTCAAGATCGGCGTGAAGTCCGGGGACGAGCGCGATCAGGTCATCACGCAGGGGCTCGGGGATTCCGAGCCGCGGGTCGTGCGGCTGGCGTTGATCGGGGCGCTGCAACGCGTGCCTGACGGCGCGGTGCCGCGCCTGGTCGCCCTCGTCGCCAACCGGCAGACGCCGCCCGATCTGCGGATCCAATCGATCCGCGTGCTGGGCGTGTCCCAGGAGCCGGAGGCGCTGGACCTCCTGCTCGCCCTGACCGACGGCGGGCGGACGATCTTTGGGCGTCGCAAACTCCTCCCCAAGTCGCGGGAATTCCTGACGGCGCTGACCGCCCTCGCCACCGGGTGGGGGCGCGAGCCGCGGGCCACGGAGGTGCTGGCCCTCGCCGCGCTGTCCAACGACCCCCAGACCCGGGCGGCCACCGACCCGGAAGGGGCGACGGCATGAGCGAGCCCGCGCGGTTTTTGGGCGCGTTCGCGCAGGCGCTCTCCGGGATGTCGCTCTATGCCGACGGCCATCCGGCCCGCTCGCGCGCCATCGACGCGGCGTATCAGGAGCTGCTCGACCTGCAGCGAGACTACCCGCGGCCGCTGTTCACGTTTCTCGGCGACGAAGTGATCTTCGGGCGACTGCCCCTGCGCGACATGCGCAACTGGGACTGGTCGACCCGGCTCGCGGAAGCGGGCATTCAGCGGCTCGAGTTCGAGGAGCGCGTCTCGCGGGAGGAGTTCGAGGTGTTCCTCGAGGACGTGCTGGCCCGCCTCACGATGGACACGATCGACACGGCGGAAGCCCGGCAGCTCCGCCCCACGGCCATCAAGTTCGGCGCGGTCGGCGTCCGGGGCGGCGGCGAGCTGTCCCAGGATGAGGCGATGCAGACGGCGACCATCACCTTCTCTCTGGGTGAGGAAGCGGAGACGATCCGCTGGCTGCACACCGAGGTGCAACAGAACGAGGCCCTGCCACTCGCCGAGGCGGAGGCGGTGGTGCGCTCGCTCTCGGTCGCGATGCACGGCGACCAGCAGATGATGCTGCCGCTGCTCCAACTGAAGCAGTTCGATCAGTACACCACGACCCATTCCCTCAACGTCGCGGTGCTCAGCATGGCGCTGGCGGAGTTCCTGGGACTGGGTGCGAGCGATGTGCGGGCCTTCGGCGTCGCGGGGCTGCTGCACGACCTCGGGAAAGTGCGGATTCCGATCGAGGTCCTCACCAAAGCCGGGAAGCTCACCCCCGACGAGCGCGTGCTGATGAACCGCCACCCGGTGGAAGGCGCCCGGATCATCCTCGAGAGCGAGCAGGACCTCGACCTGGCCGCCGTGGTCGCCTACGAGCACCACATCATGCTGAACGGGCTCGGCTACCCCCAGGTGCGGTTCCGGCGCCACTGCCATGAAGCGAGCAATCTGGTGCACGTGTGCGACGTGTACGACGCCTTGCGCACCAAACGGCCCTACCGCGACGCCTGGCCGGTGGAGCAGGTGCTGCCCTACATCGAAGGTCGCTCCGGCCTCGAGTTCGACCCCGAGTACGTGCGTGCCTTCATCGCGATGATGCGCAAGTGGGAGTCGCAGGTGGCCGTCATGGCCGACGAGCGCGCCCCCCTGCCGGCGAGCGCTTCCGCGCCCGCGCCCCCCGCCGCGGCCCTTCCGTCGGTGCCCGGCCCGTCCGGCCCGCCAGCACCGATCGATTAGATTTTGGCGCGATGACTCCACTACGCCCCCTGCTCATGCGCTGCGCCGTATTGGCCGCCTGCTCCGCCGCCGCCCCGGCGCTGTCGGCGCAGGCGCGCGGCCCGGCGCGACTCGAGGGCAAGTGGGAGGCGCACACCGACGACGGGCCGCGACTCATCATGGTGCGGCCTGACAGCTCCGCCCAATTCGGCGATCAGGTGGCGCGCTGGCGGGTCGTCGGTGACAGCGTGTGGTTCACCCTGGGCGACGGCGTGTGGAGCGTCTATGGATTGAAGGTCGTGGGAGACAAGCTCACGATTTCGGGCGGGGATCTTGACAAGCCGGTGACGTTGCGTCGCGTGGGGCCGGCCACGATCCGTCCGGACACACTCAAGGTGCCCGCTCCCCCCCCGGACACCGCCCGCGCGTGGTAGGCTGAGCGACTGATCCGCTACTTCGTCGTCCAGTCGTAGATCCGACCCAGCACCGCCCGCATCTCTTCCGTCAGCTCCACGTCGCGTCGCGGCAGCACGCGCTCGGCGATCTTCAGGAACCCGTCCCGCGTCATGCGCTCGCGCGTGCTCCCGCCGCCCCACGCGAACGGAGCCACGTACTTGGACGACCGCACCGCATCGAACACGTTGGCGCCGGCGCCCACCACGGTCCCGGTGCCCAGCAGCGTGCCGATCGCCGTCTTCGCATGGTCGCCGAGCAGCGTGCCGAGGAACTGTTGCCCCGTGTCCACGCGGGCCCCGGCGATCTCGAGGCGAACCGGTCCGTAGGTGTTCTTGAGGTTCGAGGTGATCGTGCCGGCCCCGAGGTTGACCCAGCGACCCACCACGCTGTGGCCCACGAACCCGTCGTGCGACTTGTTCGCGTAGCCGAGGAATACGCTCGAGGCCATTTCGCCGCGGACGGTGCAGCGCGGGCCGATCGCCGAGCCGCGGATCTCCCCGCCGAGGACGCGCGCGTTCGCCCCTACCCAGAGCGGGCCCTCGAGGCGGGTGCCGCCGCGGATCTCGACCCCGCTCTCGATCACCACGGGGCCGTGCGACACGTCGAATACCACCCCCGGCTCGATCTGCGCCTCGTGCACCTCCAGCGCCGCGGGATCGCCGATGACGGTGGCGCCGGCGGGAACGGGATCGCTGTCACCCAGCATGGCGCGCAGGTCGTCGGGCAGCAGGCGCGCCAGCGCGGGAATGAGATCGAAGCTCCCGTGCAGCACCACCCCTGGAACCTCGATCGCCTGGGCCTGCGGCTGCGGCCCCTCCCAGACGGCGCCCGCCGGCACTCCCCACCCGACCGTGATGCCGCGCGACACCAGCCGCACCGGCACGGACGGCAGCTCGGGGGCGACGCCCTGCGGCGCGAAGGTGGAGGAGCCGATCACCGCCGGTCCCGTGACCGCGCGCCGCGCCATGACCGGCGGCATGCCGGGCTCGGTGAAGCCCGCGAGGTGCGGGAGGGCGAAGATCGCCGTCGCTTCGGCGCCGACGAACGTCTCCCAGCGCTCGCGAATCAGATGGGCCCCGGCCCGCAGCTCCGACAGTGGCCGCACGCCGGCGAACGGCGCCCAGACGGGCGCCGGGTCGGGGTCGAGGAGATAGAGGGCGAGACTCACAGCCGTTGCACCAGCGCCTTGAGGCGGTCGGCGCGGCCGGTCGGCATCACCAGCGTGTGCCCGTTGGCGCGCACCACGACGAGGTCGGTGATGCCGCTGACCGCGAGGTGCTCGCTCTCCGACCAGAGGACGCAGCGTTTCACGTCGTCACCGATCGTGATGTTGCCGACCGCGACGTTGCCCTGCGAGTCGGGGGTGCGGATCCGGAACAGCGCGTCCCACGAGCCGATGTCGTCCCAGGTGAACGTGCCGGCCACCACCGCGAGCCGTTTCGTGCGCTCGAGCACGGCGACGTCCACGGCGACCGGCGTCACCGCGGCGAAGAACCCGGCGACGTCGCCGGAGCTCAGGGCGGGGAGGCCCGCCTTGAGCTCGCGCGCATGCGCTCCCACCTCGGTCAGGAACCGCTCCACGTTCCAGGCGAACAATCCCGTATTCCAGAGCGCCTTGCGGCGCCGCAGCTCCACCGCGCGCCGCGCCGTCGGCTTCTCGACGAACCGCTGCACGCGCCGGGCCTGGCGTCCCAACGGGCGACCCGGGATGATGTAGCCATAGGCCGACTCGGGCCGCGTGGGCTTCACCCCCACGGTCACGAGGACGTCGTGCTCCTGCGCGACGGTCAGGGCGCGCGCCGCCGTCGTGCGGAACGCGGCTTCGTCGCCGATCGCCCAATCGGCGTGGAGCGAGAGCATCTGGGCGTCCGGATCCCGGCGCGCGATCCAATGCGCGCCCCACACGAGCGCAGGGGCGGTGGAGGCGGCGCGCGGCTCCGCCAGCACCTGCGCGGCGGGGACCTCGGGCACGAGCGCGGTGACCCGCTCCACCAGGAACGGACCGGTGAGGATCAGAATCCGGTCGGGCGGCACGAGGCCCCCGAGCCGGCGCACGGCCTGCGCCAGCAGCGGCCGGTCGCCGGCGAGCGGCAGCAGCTGCTTGGGGCGCTCGGCCGTGGAGAGGGGCCAGAATCGCGTGCCGGCACCGCCGGCCAGGATTACGGCCCACGTGCTCACGCGTTGTCCTCGGGCGAGGCGTCGCCCAGCAGCACGGCCACCTGGGTGCGCAGCTTCGATGGGCTGAACGGTTTCGTGATCGTTCTGGCTCCCAGGCTGCGCGCCTCGGCCAGCACGCGCTCTTCGCCTTCGGCGGTCAGAATGAGGACGGGGATCTTGGCAGTGGCGGGCCGCTCGCGCAGCTCACGCAGGAGATCGACGCCCGAGCCGTCGGGCAGGTGGATGTCGAGCAGGATCGCGTCCGGCGCGATCTCGCCTTTCAGGGCCCCGCGCGCCTCGAACAGCGAACGGGCGAGCTGCAGCTCGTAGCCGCGCGATTCCAGCTGGAGGCGCAGCAACAGGCCGATATGGGGCTCGTCGTCGACGACGAGGATGCGTCGCGGCGGGGAGGCGGCGGGATGGACCACGGTGCCGTCGACCGGCTCAGAGCAGTCCGGCGATGGCCGTGCGATGGCGGCGGAGATCGAACAGCAGCGTGCCGACGTTGGTCTCGGGGCGGACCAGCACGACCAGCATGGCGTCCGCGTGGAGCACCGCCACCACCGCCAACCCGGCGCCGAACTCCAGCACGGCGGTGGCGAATTCGCCGCGGCCCCCGGCCGTGCCGAGCTCCCCCATGCCCCGGATGACCGACGGCAACAGTGCGGCGACGCTCTCCGAGTCTACGCCGTCGCCGCTGACGGAGTCGATCGGCAGGCCATCGCGGCCGACAACCACCACCGCATCGACGCCGTTGCGGCGGGCGATCGCCTGCACCAGCTCCCGGATCGTCGGCATACGGGCGCGAAGCTAGGACGCGTCGCGAGGGAAGTCAAGCAGTGATAGTCGGTTAAGGGTTGACCACTTTCGCGCCGATGGGGTATCTTCACGCCACCCCATGCGCCACCGCCGACTGTCGTTGGGACTCACGCTCTTCGGGCTGCTCGTCGCCTGCGACAACACCACCGGCCTGCTCCCGCCGAACTTCGAGAACGTCGTGGACACGATCTCGTTGTTCGCGCTGGACGGCACCCCGGTGTCCGCGGCCTCGGGATACCGGATCAACGACCGAGCGGTGGTCCGCACCGACCAGAGCAACGACATCGATTTCGCGTTCAACATCACTCCCGCCGGCCAGGCGGAGCTGCTGCCGACTGGGGCGCTGGGGTTGGGGACGCTTTCCGGGATCCAGGAGCAGGGCGTGCCGTTCGACGCGATTACCACCGCTCCCAACGGCCAGTACAAGGATACGCTTTCGGTCAACATCGACAGCGGCTCGGTGGTGGTGGTGCACTCGCGGCCCATCGGCACGTGCGTCGTCGGGATCGTCTTCCTGTACGGCAAGTTCGAAGTGCTCGCCATCGATACGACCGCGCGGCGTGTGGACCTGCGCGTCCTGGTCGATCAGAATTGCGGCTATCGCGGTCTCGAGCCCGGCTTCCCCAGCCGGTAGTCCCATGATCGACATGCGGCTTCTGCGCAGCGCCCCCGCGGAGGTGCGGGCGGCTCTGGCGCGCCGCGGCGACCCGAGCATTGAGCCCTTGCTCGGATCCATCGCGACCCTCGACGAACGGCGTCGTGTGATCATCACCGATCTCGATCGACTCCGGGGTGAGCGCAATGCCATATCGGCGGAAGTCAGCAAAGCCGTCCGAAAGTCAGGTGGTCAACTGGAGGTTTCGGCCGGCGATGCCACCAGCGATCTGATTCGCAGGAGTCAGGCGCTCGGGTCGGAAATTCAGCGCCAGGAAGAAGAGCTTGGGAAGATCGAGGCAGAGCTCCAACAGAAGTCGTTGTACGTTCCCAATCTCCCTCTGTCAGATGTGCCCGACGGCGACGCCACCGCCAACCGCGTGGTGCGCAGCTGGGGCACGCCCCGGTCCGCCGGTGCCGACGTCAAGCCGCATTGGGAGATCGGTGAGCGACTGGGGCTGCTCGACCTGCCGCGCGGCGCGAAGCTCGCCGGCTCGGGATTCCCGGTCCTGATGGGCGCCGGGGCGCGGCTCGCCCGTGCGCTGCTGCAATTCATGCTCGATCTGCATACGCGCGAGCACGGCTACGTGGAAGTGGAGCCGCCGTTTCTGGTCCGGCGCGAAATCATGCAGGGGACCGGTCAGCTCCCGAAGTTCGAGGACGACGCCTACCGCACGACCGAGGACGATCTGTTTCTCGTGCCGACCGCGGAAGTCCCGCTGACCAATCTCTATCGTGACGAGATTCTGGATGGCGCCCGGCTGCCGCTGGGGCACACGGCCTACACGCCGTGTTTCCGGCGCGAGGCGGGAGCGGCGGGGAAGGACACGCGCGGGCTGCTGCGCGTACACCAGTTCGACAAGGTCGAGCTGGTGCGCTTCGTCCGGCCGGCTGACTCGGTGGCCGAGCACGAGCGACTCACGGCCCATGCCGAAGCGGTGCTGCAGCGCCTCGAGCTGCCGTATCGTGTCGTGCTGCTCGCGGCGGGCGACACCGGATTCGCCGCGGCGAAGACCTACGATCTCGAGGCCTGGGCGCCGGGCGTGGGCGCCTGGCTCGAAGTGTCGAGCGCGTCGAGCTTCACCGACTTTCAGGCGCGGCGCGCCGGCATCCGCTTTCGCGCGGCGAAGGGCGAGAAGCCGGAGTTCGTGCACACCCTGAACGCGTCGGGCCTGGCCCTGCCGCGCACCATCGCGGCGCTGCTCGAGACACGCCAGACTCCCGACGGAGGCGTGACGCTCCCGCCGGCGCTCGTGCCGTACTTCGGCGCCGAGCGACTCGTCCCGCCCGGTGCGTAGCGGCGCGCTGCGCCGGTCCGGGCCGCCCGTGGTGGCCGGCCTGGCGCTGCTGTTCGGCGCGTTGTCGGTTGGCTCGGCGTGGGTCGTGGCGCGTCACCTGCGCGAGGACGCGCGCGAGACGAGCCGCCTGTTCGGTCGCGTCTTCGAGGGCCTGAACGATCCACGGCCCGATGCGGCGACCGAAGCCCTGTTCGATCTCGCCGCCCAGGTGCGCGCCCTCGGCATCCCGATCGCCATCACCGACCACGCGGGGCGGGTGACCGCGATGGAGAACGCGCCGCCCGGCGTGGCGCGCGACAGCGCGCACCTGCGCCGCTGGCTCGCCGGACTGGACGCCGTGAATCCCCCGATCTCGGGTCCCGGGATCGGCACGGTGCATTACGGCACCCTGGCGATCACGCACCGTCTCGCCCTGCTCGCCCTGCTGCAGGGTGGCGTGCTGCTGGCGCTGGTACTGCTCGCCGTGTGGGCCTACCGCGAGCGGATGGGCGCCGTCCGCGACCGCTTGTGGGTGGCCATGGCCCGGGAATCCGCCCATCAGCTCGGCACCCCCTTGATGAGCCTCACCGGCTGGATCGCGCAGGTGCGGGAGCACCCGGAGATGCGGGCCGCGGAGGTCGCGCCGCATCTGCAGGCCGATGTCGAGCGGCTGGAGCGCGTGGCGCGCCGGTTCGAGCGGATCGGGCGGCCGCCGCGCCGCGAGCCGGTGGGCCTCGGCGCGACGGCGGAGCGGGTGGTGGCGTACTTCCGGCCGCGCCTCCCGACGCGGGCGCACGCCGTGACCCTCACCCTCACGGCGGCGGGACCCGGTCCCACCATCCAGGGCGATCCCGTCCTCGTGGAGTGGGCGCTGGAAGCGATCGTGAAGAACGCCGTCGATGCGTTGTCGGGCCGCGGCGGCCAGGTCATCGTCGCGGTCGAGAGCGCGCGGGAGCTGGCGCGCGTCAGCGTGCGGGACGACGGGCCGGGGATCCCACCGGGACGCCGCAGCCGGGTGTTCGAGCCGGGCGAGACGAGCAAGCCCGGCGGCTGGGGACTCGGACTCCCGCTGGCGCGGCGCATCGTGGAGCAACAACACAGCGGCCGGTTGAGCTATCATCCCGGGAACCCCGGCAGCCTGTTCGTTCTGGAATTCCCGCTCGGGTCCGGAGACCGCGCCTGACGCTCGATCTGAATCCCGCCCAACGCCGCGCCGTGGAGCAGTCCGGCGGGCCGCTGCTCGTGCTCGCCGGCGCCGGCTCAGGGAAGACGCGCGTGCTCACCGCCCGAATCGCCCATCTCATCCAGTCGGGCGGCGTCCGCCCCGACCGCATCTTCGCGGTGACGTTCACGAACAAGGCGGCGGGTGAGATGCGCGACCGGGTGGCGGCGCTGCTCGGCACCGACCCGCGGGGACTGTGGATCGGGACCTTTCATTCGTTGTCCGCCCGTCTGTTGCGGCGCGAGGCGCCGCTCCTGGGCTTCGGTCCCAACTTCACGATCTACGACGAAGACGATTCCCAGGCGCTGCTCAAGCGCATGCTCGAGCAGCGCGAGCTGTCGCCCAAGGCCTACCCGCCGCGCGCCCTGCACGCGCTGATCTCCGGCGCGAAGAACCGACTGGTGGACCCCGACGAGTTCGCCGGCGGCGCCGAATCGCCGCTCGCGCGGGTTGCCGCGGACTGTTACCGCGAGCTGGGCGGCGCCCTGCTGCGCGCCAACGCGATGGACTTCGACGATCTGCTGCTGTTTCCGCTGCGACTGTTCCGCGAGCATCCGGAGCGGCTCGTCTGGTGGCAGGGCCGCTTCGATCACGTGCTGGTGGACGAATTCCAGGACACGAACGCCGCGCAGTACCGCCTGGTGCGCGCCCTGGCGCAACGGCACGGCAACCTCTGTGTCGTCGGCGACGACGATCAAGCGATCTACGGGTGGCGCGGCGCCGACGTCCGGCACATGCTGGCGTTTCAAAACGACTTTCCGGGCACGACGCTGATCAAGCTGGAACAGAACTACCGCTCCACGCAGATCATTCTCGACGCGGCGAACGGGGTCATCGCCGAGAACCGGGACCGGCTCGGGAAGACC
>JBGQHV010000102.1:0-11866 GCA_041498155.1 Gemmatimonadota bacterium
CCCGGGCGACGGCCGAGTCGATCACGGCGGCGGGGATCAGGCCACGGCGGAACGCGTCCCAGTACGGGCGATACTGCTCGTAGGAGGACTGAAAGACGACGTCGAGACCGGCCTCAAGGGCATGCTGCGCGGCCGTGGCGGTGGACAACTCGGTCATATGCAGCACCGTTGCCCCACCCGTCGCCGCGGCGTCCGAGATCACGAATCCGGAGAACCCCCAGTGCCGTTTCAGGACGTCGGTGAGCAGCCAGTGATTCTCCGTGGCGGGCGCCCCGTCCACCGAGTTGTAGGCGGTCATCACCGAGCGGGCACCCGCCTGACGGATGACCGACTCGAACGGCGGGAAGTAGGTCTCGCTGAGCAGTCGCTCGTCGGCGTCGATGGGATAGCTGTCACGCCCTCCATCACCCACGTTGGCCACGAAGTGTTTGGGCGTGGTCACGACGCCGGCCCGCTCGAAGGCCCCGACGAAGGCGCGCCCCATGGCTGCCGCGAGCACCGGATCCTCCCCGTAGGTCTCTTCGACCCGGCCCCAGCGCACGTCACGAGCCAGGTTCAGGACCGGAGAGAGGACCTGGCGCACTCCGCGGCTCTCCGTCTCCCGGGCAATGGCTCCGGCCACCTGGGCAACGAGTGCCGTATCCCAGGTCGCCGCCAGTGCGATCGCCTGGGGGAAGGCCGTCGCCCCGGGCTGCGCCAGCCCATGCAGCGCCTCCGCGAACGGGATGATCGGAATGCCCAGCCGGGTGCGCTCCACGAAATAGCGCTGGATGGCGTTGATGCGCACGGCCTGAGCGCGTGCCGCGTCAGGCGTCGAGTCGTTCGCCGAGACCTGGAGCCCGAAGATCCCGTGAGAATAGTCGTGCGCCGGATCGTCCAGGTCGCCCGGGATCATGAACAGCTGCCAGAACTTCTCTTCCGGCGTCATGCGGCGCAGCAGATCCTGGGCGCGCTTCGCCACCGTCCGGTGGGGATCCCGATACGGGAGACTCGCGCTCCCCTGCGCCGCGACGGCGCGTGACACGACGAGCAGCAGGACGGACCAGGGGAACGGACGGGGGCGCATGGGGGCAACTTACCGAGCTATCTTGGTTCGATCCACCGCACGGACGGCACCATGCGCAACCCGATCGCCCCCGTCGTTTCCGCGTTGCTCGTTCTGATCCCCGGCACCGCACCGGCGCAGCAACCGCCCGACACCAGCGTTACGCTGCAGGGGTTCATGCAGGAGAACGGCGCCGCATCGGACTGGGCCATCGTCACGCCCGCCCCCGTGGCCGCCCTCGGGGCCCGGACATTCGTGGTCTCGCTCGGCCACGCGGGCGACCGCTGGAGCCGATTCGGGTCCCGCTACGTCGAAGCGACCGGACACCTCACCCGGAGCGGCACGGGGGACCTGGTCCTGGACGTGCAACGGATGAAGGAGATCGAGCCGCCCGGCACGAGCCACGCCATCTTTGACCGCGGCATGACCCAGCACGCGCGCATCTCGCTTTCCGTCGTCCCCAACCGGATCGCCTGGAACGACTCGGCGGGCCACGACACGGGTGTCAACCCGTTCATCCTGTACTCCATCCTGAACGAGCGATCGGCGCCGATCTACATCGCCCTCGTGACGAACGACCTGATCTGCCTCACCGTGCAAGGCCCGACGTCCACCTGGGACACCACGACCACGGCGCCCGTCCCGAACTACCACCGGTTTGTGATTCAACATGGGGGCCAGTTCCGCCAGGCGTTGCAGGTGCCGTCCGCCGCGGCGCCGCGGCCCGGCCGGTACGTGGCTCGTATCGGCATCTGCCAGTTCGACGACTACAACATCTCGACCGAGTTCGAGGTGCTCTAGATGAGCCGACCGGCGCCCCGACTCGCCCCCCACATCTTCCGGAAGCGACTCCTCATCGAGGGATTCTTCACGCGCGACGGCGTCGACGAGGAGACGATCCGCCAGTATTTCACGCTGATCACTTCCGGACTCTCGCTGCGTACCTATGCGCCCCCGATCATCCACCACACCGGCGGCCAGGGCAAGGCGGTGAACCAGGGGTATGACGCCTTCGTCCCGCTGATCGACTCCGGGATCTACGTCGGCGTGTGGTCGGGACAGAAGTTCCTGTCGATCATTCTCTACACCTGCGCGGACTTCGACGAGGCCCGCGCCGTGCAGCTCACCCGGGACTTCTTTCAGGTGGCCGATGTCGATTCGTTCGGATTCTGAGGGAGCGGGCCGATGACGCCCGCCACCCGCGGCGTCGTCCTCGGAGCGGCCGTGCTCGTGGTCATGCTCGCCCTCACGGCGCTCACCACCTCATGGTGGAACCGGCACGCCCCGGCCCTGGTGGAGGCCGACCGGGCGGCCCTGGCCGAAGGCCAGCGATTCGGCCAGACGGTGACGACGACGGATTGTGTGGACGGGGTGCTGCAACGGCACGCCGCGGCGGCGCGCTCGTCCGCCGCCACGCTGGCGCAACGGTATTTCCTGCAGGGTTGCCTGGTCGCCAGTCCCGCCGCGACCGAGCTGTGCCCGCGCGCGGGGACGAGCGACGCTGCGCGCGGCACGACGTGGCTCGTCGGCCTGTGCGCGGCGCGTCACGGCGACGAAGGCTGTCCCGTGCTGCTCCAACCGCTCGCCGAGTACTGCGCCGGACGCAGCCCGCCATGATCCAGCCGACTCGCGGTCTCCGGGGACGGAGGCTAGGTTGGGGTAACTCCCTGGAGGCATCATGACGGGCACGAATCTGATCTGGTTCCTGGTGATCGGCCTGGTGGCCGGATTTCTCGCCGGCAAGATGATGCAGGGCAAGGGCTATGGGTTGATCGGTGATCTGGTGATCGGCGTCGTCGGCGCGTTTCTGGGCGGCTGGATCTTCGGCCTGCTCCACATCTCGGCGGGCGGGCTCATCGGATTGCTCGTGACGGCGTTCGTGGGCGCCGTGGTGCTGATCTGGTTGTTGCGGCTCCTCAAGCGGGCCTGAGCCCGCCGCCGCCCCTTCCCGTCCATGAGAGCTCCGAGCCGGGGCGCCCTGTGGCTTGCCTCGCTCCTCGCAGCGCCGCTCGGCGCGGCGGCGCAGCGCCCCCCTGCGCCCGATTCCGTCGACCGTTTCGTCATCGCCGAGATGCGACGCCAGCGCATTCCCGGCCTGGCGCTGGCCGTCGTGTCGCGCGGCCGCGTCGTCAAAGCACGTGGCTACGGCTTCGCCAATGTCGAGCTGCGTGTCCCGGCGACCGACACGACCGTCTTCCAATCGGGATCGGTGGGCAAGCAGTTCACGGCGGCCGGCGTGCTGCTGCTGGTCGAAGACGGCAAGCTGGGGCTCGACGACGCCATCACGAAGTACCTTCCCGAAGGGGACACTGTCTGGCGTGGGATCACCGTCCGCCATCTGCTCACCCACACCTCCGGCATCCACGAGTACGAGGAGGATGCCGATTCGAGCCTGGTGGACATGCGTCACGACTACACCGAGGACGACCTGGTGCGCGTGGCCGCCCGCCATGCACTCGACTTCGCTGCAGGGACGCGCTGGAGCTACAGCAACACCGGCTACATGCTGCTGGGCGTCATCCTGCACCGGGTTTCGGGGAAGTTCTACGGCGACCTGCTGAGCGAGCGCGTGTTCAAGCCGCTCGGCATGGGGACCGCTCGCGTTATCAGCGAAGCCGATATCGTCCACAACCGCGCGGACGGATACCGTCTGGTGGACGGACAGGTCAAGAACCAGGAGTGGGTAGCGCCGTCACTCAACACGACGGCCGACGGCGCCCTGTACCTCACGGTGCGGGATCTTGCGGCGTGGGACCGCGGACTCACCGAGGGTCGGGTCCTCGCATCCAAGAGCCGCACCGCGATGTGGACGCCGGCCAGGCTGTCCGGCGACGGCAGCGTGGACTATGGCTTCGGGTGGCGGGTCGCGCCCTACCGGGGGCACCGCGCCATCGGCCATACCGGCTCGTGGCAGGGGTTCAAGGCTCTGATCCAGCGCTTCCCCGACGACAGCCTCACGGTGATCGTGCTCGCCAACCTGGCCGAGGCGCGGCCTCTCGCGATCGGGTACGGTGTGGCGGGCGTGTACCGGCGCGGCCTCATCCCGCCGCACGCATTGCCGGCGAGTCCCGACTCGACTCTGGCGGGGAGACTGGTGGCGTTCCTGGGGAGCCTCGCCGGCCCGACCGACAGCGGCACCACCGCGGCCCGTGGCTTCCGCGAGACGCTGCTGCCGCAGGACGCCAAGAGCCTGGCCGGTCTTCTGGCCGATCACCCGGCGACCATGTTCCACGGGTGCGATGACGTGGCCCGGCTGGACGTGGAGCGGCACGGGGTCCGGCTGGCGCGTTCGTGCTATCTGGCGGTCGCCGGCAAGGACGGTCCTTCGCTCGTCACGTTCTGGCTCGGCGCCAGGGGCGAGGTGGCCGACGTGTCGGACTACGGCTACTGAGGCGGGTTCAGGCGCCCGGCCGCAGCACCGCCAGCACGATGATCGCGATCAACCCGCTCTTCTGGACGATGTGAAACAGGGTCAGCCGTCGTAGCGCCGCGGCGACTCCGGGGGCATTCGATCCGCCCGCCGCGAGCGCCTCCCGCAGCGAGGCCCCCGCCGGACGCGCGATGATCGGTCCGGCGAGTACGAGGACCACGAAGAGCGCGAGCTTCACCATGAGCCAGGGCCGGTCCCAGTCGGCCCACTGCCGCTCCGCCATCAGCCCGAGACCCGTCAACAGCATGAGCACCGCCCCCAGCTGCGCCGTCATGGCGAAGCGCAACATCGTTCCAGCCAGGGCCGAGGCGTTCGCCGCGGAGCGCCGGACCACGGCGCTCAACGCCGTGTGCATCACGATCGCCCCCACCCCGCCCCCCGCGAGAATCGTCAGGGAGACGAGGTGCGCCGCCAGCGTGACGCCCATCCAGGTCCAGTTCATGGCGTCGGGCCACCCAGGTTGGCGAGGGCGAAGGCGTACTCGTCCGCGATCTCTGCGATGACGCGGTCGGTGGGTCGATAGCCGTGGCTGCCCGAGGTCTCCACTCGAATCAGGGTGGGGTGGGAGCAGCCCTGCGCCGCCTGCAGCGTCGCCGCGAACTTGAACGAGTGTCCCGGTACCACCCGATCGTCGTGGTCGGCGGTCGTGACCAGGGTCGCGGGGTAACAGGTCCCGGCTTTCAGGTTGTGCAACGGCGAGTAAGCCAGCAGGTAGCCGACGTCGCTCGAGTCGTCGGAGGAGCCGTACTCGACCGCCCAGTACTTGCCGCCGGTGAACCGCTGATAACGCATCATGTCCATCACGCCGACCGCCGGCAGCGCCACGCCGAACAGCTCGGGACGCTGTGTCATGGCGGCCCCCACCAGCAGGCCCCCGTTCGAGCCGCCCTGGATCGCGAGGGTGCGGGGCGTGGTGTAGCCCTCGCTCACCAGGAACTCCGCCGCTGCGAGGAAGTCGTCGAACACGGTCTGCTTCTTCTCCAGCATCCCCGCGTGATGCCACGCCTCACCGTATTCTCCGCCGCCGCGCAGGTTGGCCACCGCGTAGACGCCGCCCAGCTCGAGCCACGCCGCCACCGCGGGAGAGTAGTACGGCGTCAGGCTGATGTCGAAGCCGCCGTAGCCGTACAGCAGCGTCGGGTGACTGCCGTCCTTGGCGATGCCTTTGCGCGCGGTAATGAAGATCGGCACCCGGGTGCCGTCCTTCGATTGGTAGAACGTGGCGCGTGTCTCGTAGCGCGAGGGATCGAACGGCGTCGTGACCGGCTGGAACGGCTCGAGCTTCCCCGCCCCGAGGTCGTAGCGATACACCGTGGGGGGCCGGAGATAGGAGCTGAACGAGAAGAAGACATCGGTGCCGTCGGTGCGCCCGGAGAGCCCGGCCGCGCTGCCCACGTCTGGCAGCGGGACGTCGCCGTGGGGCGCGCCCGCCAGGTCATACAGGCGAATGCGGCTCTGAACGTCCACCAGGTAGCCCAGCACGAGCCGGTCGCCCACGATCAGGGAGGCGCTCAAGACGTCCGACCCCTCGGGAACGATGGTGCGCCAATGGGTCCGGTCGCTGTCGCCCACCGCCACCGCCACGATGCGGCCGCGGGGCGCCATCCAGTTGGTGAACAGGTACAAGGTGTCGCGGACCACCCCGAGCGGGTTGTAGTCAGCATCCTCGGCGAGCGTTACGGGACGCAGCGGCGCCGCGAGGTCGGGGTGGCGCGGGTCCCTCAGGTCGGCGAGCCAGACCCGGTTGTTGGAGGTGCCGCTCGCCGACGTCACGAACAGCCAGCGGCCGTCGTCCGAGGTTCCGCCGCCCACGAAGGCGGTGGAATCGTCGGCGCGCTCGAACACCATCCGGTCGGCCGCACCGCCGACGCTGTGGTACCACAGCTGATGGTGGGTATTGGCATCGCGCAGGCTGGCGTGCTCGGCCGAGCTGCGGAAGCGCGAGTAGAAGAACCCCTTGCTGTCCTGCGTCCATGACATGCCGGTGAATTTCACGTGCGTCACGACATCGGGCAGATCCCGCCCGCTGGTCAGGTCGCGCAGGTGGATGTCCTGTAGATCCGAGCCGCCCGCAGCCGTCGTGTAGCCGAGCGTCCGTCCGTCAGGCGACACCGACCATTGTGCCACCGCGATGGACCCGTCGGGGGACAGCGTGTTGGGATCGAGCACCGCGACCGGCGCGGCGCCCGCCGCGGTGGCGCGATACAGCACGGACTGCCGCTGCAATCCCGAGTTCTTGCGGAACCAGAGCTGCCCCGCTTCGCGCACCGGGACGCTCACCTTGGGGTAGTTCCAGAGCGCCGTCAGCCGAGCGCGGATCGAGTCGCGCTGCGGCAGCCGGGACAGGTAGCCGAACGTGAGCGCGTTCTCGGCGTCCACCCAGGTCTTCGTCGCCGGGGCGTCGAGATCCTCGAGCCAGCGGTACGGGTCCGCCACGTGATGGCCGGAATAGTCGTCGGCGACGTCCCCTGGCGGCGCCGGGGGATAGTGCAGCTGCTGCGCCGCCAACGGCACGGCGGCGAACAGCGCCAGGGCGAGCACCAGTTCTCGGGAGCGCATACGCATGGGGAGACTCCTGTCGGCGTGAACGGAGCGGTGGCTACAAGTCTGGTGGCAATCCGGCGTCACGGCAACTCGGCGGGGCCGCGTCAGGTCGTGGGGCGGTAGACGCCCCAGGTCGCGCGGAGCACGTTGCTGATTTCCCCGACCGTCGCGCGGGCGCGGACCGCGTCGAGGATCCGCGGCATGAGCCGGCCGTCCGCCGTCAGCGCCGCGCTCCGGAGCCCCGCCAGGGCGCGCTCGACGGCGGCCCCATTCCGCCGCGCGCGGGCCTCGACCACCCGGCGGCGCTGTCCCTCGGCGAGCGTCTGGTAGTCCGGTTGGACGACGGTCGGGACGCCGGAGCCGTCGTCGAAATGATTCACGCCCACGACCACCTGTTCCCCCGACTCCACCTTCCGCTGCTGGTCGTATGCGCTCCGGGCGATCGCCTCCTGGAAGAATCCGCGCTCGATGGCGCGCGCCGCCCCGCCCAGCACCTCGACCTGCTCGATGAGCGCCGCCGCCTCGCGCTCCAACTCGTCGGTGAGCCGCTCGACGTACCAGCTTCCCCCCACCGGGTCCACCACCTCGGGGACGCCCGTCTCGTGCGCCAGCACCTGCTGCGTGCGGAGCGCGAGGGTGGCGCTGGCCTGGGTGGGCAGGGCCAGCGCCTCGTCGTAGGAATTCGTGTGCAGCGACTGGGTGCCGCCCAGCACCGCCGCCAGCGCCTGAATCGCCACCCGCACCACGTTGTTCACCGGCTGCTGGGCGGTGAGCGTCGCGCCGCCCGTTTGCGTGTGGAACCGCAGCCGGCACGCCTCCTCCCCGGCGCCGAAGCGCTGCTGCAGGAGGCGCGCCCACAGGCGGCGCGCGGCGCGGAACTTCGCGACTTCCTCGAACAGATCGGTGTACCCGGCGAAGAAGAACGACAGCCGGGGCGCGAAGCGGTTCACGTCGAGCCCCGCGGCCACCGCCCGGCGCACGTATTCGAGGCCGTCGGCGAAGGTGAACGCCAGCTCCTGCACCGCCGTCGCGCCCGCCTCACGGATGTGGTAGCCCGAGATCGAGATCGGATTGAACTTCATCTCCTCGTCGGACACGAAGCGAAAGACGTCGACGATCAACCGCAGCGATGGCTCGGGTGGATAGATGTACGTGCCGCGCGCGATGAATTCCTTCAGGATGTCGTTCTGGATGGTGCCCTGGAGCGCGTTCGCCGGCACGCCCTGCTCGTCCCCCACGACGACGTACATCGCCAGCAGGATGGCCGCCGTCGCGTTGATCGTCATCGACGTCGACACCCGGTTCAGCGGGATCTCGTGGAACAGCCGCTCGAGATCGTCCACCGTATCGATCGCCACGCCGGCCCGTCCCACTTCCCCCTCGGCCATGACGTGGTCGGAGTCGTACCCCATCTGCGTGGGGAGATCGAATGCGACCGACAGGCCCGTCTGGCCCGCCGCGAGCAGATGGCGGAAGCGCGCGTTGGTCTCCTCGGCGGTGCCGAACCCCGCGTACTGGCGCATGGTCCACAGGCGCCCCCGGTACATCGTGGGGTGGACGCCGCGCGTGAAGGGGAACTTCCCGGGCTCGCCGAGCTGCCGCGCCGGATCCTCCGGCCAGTCGTTCGGACCGTAGACCGGGAGCCGCTCGCTCACGCGCGCGCCGGCTCCGCCGATAGGATCTCGGTGGCGAGCTCGACATCCTTGCGGCTGCCGATCACCAGGGGCACACGCTGGTGCAGCGTCTTCGGCTCGATGTCGAGGATCGGCCGCCGGCCGTCTGTGGCGAGACCGCCAGCTTGCTCCGAGACCAACGCCAGTGGCGCGGCCTCGTACAGCAACCGCAGCTTGCCTTGCGGCGACCGGGTGTCCGCGGGATAGAGGAAGATTCCGCCCGACAGCAGGTTGCGGTGGAAGTCGGCGACCAGCGACCCGACGTAGCGCGCGTTCTTCGCTGCCATGCCTGGCGCGCCCTTCTTGAAAGCTGCGACCGCCTGATGCACCTGGTCGGACCACCGATCCCAGTAGCTCTCGTTTACGCTGTAGTACTTGCCGACTTCGGGGGTGCGGATGTCCGCGTGCGACAGCAGGAACTCCCCGATCGAAGGCTCGAGCGTGAAGCCGTGCACGCCCTTCCCCGTGGTGTAGACGAGCATCGTGCTCGAGCCGTACAAGATGTACCCTGCGGCGACCTGCGTGCGCCCCGGCTGCAGGCAGTCCTCCAGCGTGCCGGGGCCGCCTTCCGGCGTGAGTCGGCGATGAATCGAGAAGATCGTACCGATCGGCACGTTCACGTCGATGTTGCTCGAGCCGTCGAGCGGGTCGTACAGCAGGACGTACTTCCCCACCGGCAGGCCCGCGGGGACGGGAACGGGCTCTTCGTCTTCCTCGGACGCGAGCACACAGGTCCGCCCCGTGTGCTGCACGCTGTTGCGCACGGTCTCGTTGGCAAAGACGTCGAGCTTCTGCTGCAGTTCGCCCTGGATGTTCGTCGTACCCTGCTCGCCCAGGATGTCGGAGAGGCCCGCCCGACGCACGTTGCGGGAGATGATCTTGGCCGCGAGACAGACGTCATACAGCAGGTTCGACAGCTCACCGGTCGCTTCCGGGAACTGCCGCTCCTGCTCGATGATGAACCGCTCAATGGTGACGACGGAAGTCGATGAGTGCACGGTGGCCGTCGGTAGTAAAGGTGATGGTGCCCAGCTGATCGGTCCGCAGCGTCGTCACGTGATGTTGCAGGAGTCGGGCCAGCACTTCCGACGCCGGGTGGCCGTACGTGTTGTGCGCTCCCACGCTGATCACCGCCTCGTCGGGACTCAGCTCGCTCAACCACGCGTCGGACGTCGCCGACCGGCTGCCGTGGTGTCCCACTTTCAGGAGGTCGACGTGCCCCACCCGACCCGTCAACCGGGCTTCCACGGGGAGCCCCGCGTCGCCTGCGAACAGTAACCGCGTCGCGCCATAGGAAACGAGCAGCACGACGCTCTCTTCGTTCAAGTCGTCCTGCTGCGCGACCCAGGCGCTGTCTGGGCTCAGGACCTGGAACGTCACCCCATCCAGCTCGACACGATCGCCGGTGCGCGCCGGGTGCCACGTGGCACCGTCCCGCTCCACGTCGGCGAGAAACTCCAGGTAGGTGGGCCGGCTCACGGGCTTCCCGGGCTCCAGCACGACCTTGGGCGGCAACGCCTCGATCACCGCCAGCAGGCCCCCCAGATGATCGTCGTGGCCATGCGTCAGGACCACGAGCGATAAGGCACCGGCACCCAGGCGCCTGAGAAACGGCAACACCACCCGCCGACCAGCGTCCCCCTCGGGGGTCCGCGGCCCTCCGTCGATCAACACCCAGTGTCCCGCGGGGGTGCGCAGCGCCGCGGCATCGCCTTGACCGACGTCGAGAAAATGTACGGTGAGAACGCCGTCGCTGTCACTGGGCGCGCGCGCGACGAGAGAGCCCCAGGCGAGCACGGCGGCGGCGAACGCACCCCGTGCGGCGATGAGCCACGGGCGCCGCGGTGAATTCCACAGCCACCAGGCCAGCGCCAGCACCGCCACCCACGCGAGCGCCGCGGGCCATCCAGGGATCGAAATCACGTGCCCGCCGGGGACGCGGGCCGCCAGACCGGCCACGAGATCCAGCAGCGCCAGCACCAGGCCTGACCCCGCCGCGAGCAATCCGGCGAGGGACGGCACGAGACCGGCGAGCGCCAGCGCCACCATCACGCCGGGAACCGCGACGGCGCCCAGCGGGATAGCGACCAGATTCGCCAGCACGCCGATCGGCGCCACCGTGCCGAAGACGAAGGCGGTGATCGGCGCGGTCACGAGGGTCGCCGCCACGGCGGGGGCGACGATCCGCAACAGCGGCGGGCCGGTGACCGCCCGCCCGGCCCAGATGACGGCCGCGATGGCCGACACGGAAAGCCACGCCCCCACCGAGCGGATCGCCCACGGATCGCCCACCAGCACGATGAGCGCCGCGAGGGCCACCGTGCCGCGCGGCGCCACGACCCGTTGACGCCAGCGGGCCACACCGTCCACCGCGAGCATCACGCCGGCGCGCATCGCGGGCGCCGGGAAGCCGATCATCCAGCAGTAGGCGAACACCGCGAGGGTCGCGCACACGAGCCGCGCCCGCGGCGGGACGCCGGCCAGGCGCAGGAGCAGCGCCAGCCAGGCCGCGAAGAAGCCGACGTGCAGCCCCGAGATGGACAGGATGTGGGCCAGCCCGGAGCGGGCGTAACGCTCCCGCAGCTCGGTATCGAGATCCGTCGTGCGCCCGATGACGAGGGCATCGACGAGCGGCGCGCGAGCCCCGAACAGCGTCCGGCTGCGCGCCGAGATGCGGTCGCGCAGTCCGCCGCGCCCGCGCCGTGTGTCGTCCAGCAGGCGGGCCGAGCGCACCCGCAACAGGCCGCGCTCCACGTCCCCCAGATAGGGGCCGGCCACGAGCCAGGTCGTGCCACCCGCCGCCCGCTTGCCGCTGAGCCAGCGGAGCGTGAGTGCGCCGCCGCAGCGTCCGTCGCGCACCTGCGCCTCCACGATACCGCCGTCGCCCGAAACCGGATCGAGCAGCCGCACGATAGCGGCGCGAGAGACTCTTCCCCCCTCCGCCGTCCCCCGTCCCCAGACTCCGGCGCAACCCGCGTCGCGGCGCGCCACCGCCGCCGCGCCCCACAACAGCCCGGCGAGTGTTGCGAGCCCCAACGCCCCGGCGACCGGCGCCCGTTTCGCAACGAGGATCGCGCCCGCCAGCAGCGGCACTCCAACACCCCACGTCCCTACATCCCACGACCCGCCAAACGCCGCGAGGCCGGCCCACAGGCCGGCCCCGAAGCCGATCGC
>JBGQHV010000103.1:0-11787 GCA_041498155.1 Gemmatimonadota bacterium
GGGCGGCGACGCCCAAGATCGACGGGTCGCTCGAGCTCCACGTCACGATCGCGCCG
Source organism: Gemmatimonadota bacterium (assembly GCA_041498155.1). GTDB lineage: Bacteria > Gemmatimonadota > Gemmatimonadetes > Gemmatimonadales > GWC2-71-9 > DASTHG01. Next base: position 57 of record JBGQHV010000103.1, read on the forward strand.
GCGAGGACGCTCGGATCGACGCGAACGCCGATCGTGTCCACGTCGCCGACGGAGAGCAGCGAATCGGCGCCGCGATCCCGGACGACCACTGGCACACTCAGCTCCACCGGGGCGAAGCCGGTCTGGGAGACGACGACCTGGATCGCGCCGGTCCCGGAGCGCTGGCTTTCGACGATCCCCTCAAGCGGGCTCGCGCCGTGCGTGACCGAGACCACCGACGTGTCGGAGGTCACCCACTGCAGGTTGACGTTCTTGACCGCGCGCCGCTGGGGATCCGTCACCGTCACCGTGACGGTCGCGATCTCCGCGATCGCCAGGGTATCGGGCCAGCCGGCTCCCTTCGCGAGCGTGACCGTGATCGTCCCGGTCGGCTCGAGCTCGTTGGTGCAGGTGGCGACGAGCGAACCGAGGAGCAGGATCGCAGCCGCGAGACGCAGTCTCGACGAGCTAGAACGCATACGTGAGCCCCGCGCCGGCGAACGCATTCGGAATCGGGCGCAGCTGTGCCTCGGTGCGGAAATCCCAGTGTCCCAGGACGCCCGTGAGGGCGATGTGCGGCGCGATCAGGAACTGCAGATTCGCCCCGACGCCAACTCCGATGACGTCGTTGGTCAGCGTCTGCCAGACCGGGACCAGCACCGAGTCGGGTCCGGATTGCACGAGGTAACTCCCGGCCTGGAAGCGGCCTTTCACCCGGGCGACTCCGACCTCCGCGAACGGCGCGATCCCGAACCGCCCCGACCGGAGCGAGACGCTCGTCCCCACCATTCCGCCGGTGACCTGTACATCCTCGGGCGCGAGCCGGAGCGCCGTCAGGTGCCAGCCGATCCGCTCCTGGCCCCGGAGCAGCACCGCGAATCGCCCACTCGGCCACCGGCCCGATTGGGTCAGGCCGCCGGAGGTCGGCGCCAACCCGACCAGGCTGAAGCGCGTGCGGTACCCGGCGCGGGGAATGCGCGTCGGACCCAGTTGGATGGTGTAGCCCCACTTCTTCAGCTGGTCCGCCACAGCACTCATGCCGACTGCGATGCCGTCCTGGGTGTTCTTTTCGGTCACCAGCCCCACCACCTCCCACTGCCGGTTGAACAGCGCGCCCCCGGAGCTTCCCGGGCTCACGAAGAACGACTCGAAGCGCACGCGCCGCGCGCTCGCGCTGATCACCCGGTCCCCGCTCACCGGCGGATCCCAGCACACCCGATCGGGGCACCCCACCGGGACGACCAGGGCGCCGATCTCGAGTGCCCCGGGATCGCCCGCCCGGTCGAAGGCGAATTGAATGGTGGAGCGCGCGTCTCGCGGCAGGCTCAGCACCGCCAGGTCGAGGTCGCGATCGAGCTGGTCCACGTGCGCCACGACGGTGTCGTTGCGGGCGAACTGGAACACCACCCGGACCGTTCCACCGCCCTGCTGGGCCGCGCGGACCACGTGGCCCGCGGTCGCGATGATGATGCGATTCGACGCCGCGACCACGATGCCGGCCCCGACCTCCTCATCATCCCCTCCGGTCGCCAACACCTGGACCACCAGGTTTTTCGCCTCCACCGGCATCGGCGACACTCGTTGCGCCGCCAGCGGAGCGGCTGCTGCGGTCACCAGGACTATTGCACCGGCAACGACTCTCATCGTGTGCCCCTCTTCCAATAGAGCCCGACCAGCCCGAATAGCGCGACGTACAGGAGTCCGGCACCGGCCGATGCCAGAGGATGCTCCGACCAGAAGACCTGGAGGACGCTCGGGATCGAGCCGAGGGACGCGGGCAAGGAATCGACCGTACCCTCGAGGGTGAGCGCCACGGCCTCGGAGTCAACGGCGATGTCGCGAACCGCGCCCTTGAAGCCGGGAAGGCGCAGCTCCTCCCCTTTCTTCAGTATGTGGGGAGGCCGGTTCCCGATCGTGAGTCCGAGGCTGCCGCTGTCGATGGTCGAGACCCGTTGGTCACTGACCTGCTCCTCGTCGCGGAAGCGATTCACGTCCTCGAAACTCACGCCGACGACGTCGAGCGGCACCAGCGGCCGCGCGACGGTCGACCCCTCGAACCCGAGCTGGAAATCGAGTGGTCCGTGCGTCGCGGCGAGCTGAATCTGGTCGATCGAGAATGGGATCGTGTCCACCGGCTGGTCCTGCACGCTGACGGCGATCCTGCCGCTCACCGAGAGCGGGATGGACGGCAACGAGTCACCGATGGTCAGTTGAACCACACCGCCCGCCCCGGTTGGCTTCAGGGCGACAAGGCTCCGGGCTGGGAGCTGTATTGGGTCGATGCTGATGTCGCCGCTATCCGGTCGGATGACCCTCAGGTAGAGCGTCGGCGTGGCAACGGTGTGCGCCGGTGTCTGGTCGTGTGCCGGCAGTGAGACGTCGTCGAGCCCCGAGATCCCGAGGGAGGTGAGGCTCAGCGCGCGGTCCCACGGCGCCACGGCCGAACCAAGGCGGAGCCACACGCCTTGCACGCGCAGCTCGGCATGCACGGGGGCGCGCGCCACCGGCGCCGAGCCTTTCCAGAAGACGACGGCGGCGGCGGCCAGGAGCAGAGCGCAGACCACGCCCGCCACGAGCGTACGGTTTCCCGGCATGGAAAGCCGCGGAGCGGCAGCGCCGCCCTGCCCTTCGAGCGCCGCGATGAATTCTTCGACGCGCTGAAACCGCTCGGCGGGTTTCTTCGCCATGGCGCGACGCAGGGCGGCTGAGAGTTTCGCGGGGATTTCCGGCCGCAGCGTCCGCGGTTCGGGCACCGGCGTCGTCAGGTGCTGGTTCAGGACCGCGAAGATCGAATCGCCGTTGAACGGGAGCTGTCCCGTGAACAGCTGGTAGGCGAGGACGCCGAGGGAGTAGATGTCGGAGCGCGTATCGATCGACGGATCCGCGGTGGCCTGCTCCGGGCTCATGTAGAGCGGCGTCCCCATCACCATGCCGGTGGCGGTGAGGCCCACACCGCCAGGCGTCTGCCCGGTTTTCGCGATGCCGAAATCCATGAGCAGCAGGTGCCGATTCGGCCCCTCGAGCATGATGTTGTCGGGTTTGATATCGCGATGGACGAGCCCAACGGCGTGCGCGGCCGAGAGGGCGTCGCCGACAGCCCGGAGGATGGCCGCGGCCTCGTCCAGGGACAGACGGCCGTGCTCGCGGAGATATTCGGTGAGCGTTTTCCCGGAGACGAACGGCATGACGAGGAAAATCAGATCGTCCTGCTCGCCGATCGAATAGACCGGAACGATGTTGGCGTGGCGCAGGGCCGCGAGGGCCTGGGCTTCCCGCTCGAACCGCTCCACGAACCCTTCGCTCGACACGAGCTCCCGGCGCAGCAGCTTGACGGCGACATCGCGTCGCAGGCGCACGTCGCGGGCGCGGTACACCACCCCGAAGCCCCCCTCGCCGAGCCGCGCGCCGAGCTCGAACCCGGCGCCGAGCGCCGCCTGCAGCCGGTCGCGGAGCGGGTCCGGCGCGGCCGTCTTCGTGGGGATCGGGCCGACCATGAGGGAGGTGGGCAGCTCGGCCCCGCACAACGGGCAGACGACGCTGTCGGCCGGGATCTCGCGGCTGCACGAGGTGCAGGACCGGTTCATGGGGGGCAGGCAGCGGCTGTGGGGATCAGCAGCAGATACTCGTGCGAATAGTTGCCACGGGGGCTCAAGGCGGCAGACACCTTGAGCGAGTACAGTCCCGGTGCGGCCAGGTCGGTGCGCTTCAGGGTGACGAGGATCGGGCTCCCGGCGGGATAGAACCCACGCCCCAGCGGCTCGTCCTTCTTGATTACCCGGGTCTCGGTGCCGGCGGAGTCCAGCTGGGCCAGGCTCACCAGAACCTCGATGAGCCGGGTTTCGGTGGAGAACGCCACCTGCAGCGGCCCGCACGATGTCGGCGCGCTCTTCTGGGTGACCGCGAGCGGGACATAGGCGACGCGCCGCCGTCCGCCGAGCGTGATCCTGGTCCATCCCAGGACCCCCAAATCGCTGCGGGCGAGGCGTTCCGAGCTGAGGATGCGGTTGGGCCAGCGGTACATCGAGTCGCGGGGCGCGGCGCGGGTATCCATCCGGTAGTACCGTCCGGCCTTGATGGTCTCGGCGCGGAGCTGGAGCCCCGAGTCCGCGGGCGCGGCCCACCGGATGATGAGCGGATCGTCCGCGTTGAGATCGTATTTTTCGAATGTCGCCGTGAACGAGGAGAGGAACATGGTGGTCCCAGCCACCTGACGGGCATACACGCCTTCGCAGCGGTCCCCCCGCGCCTGATAGCCGTTCACCGGGGCGGCGAGCTGCAACAGATTGGAATCACAGGGGGCCTTGGCCGGTGTTCCCTGCGCCAGCGCGCGGGACGCCGTCACAGCCAGCCAGACCCCGATGAGCGATGCGCGTCGGGGGACCATACCGCTCTTTCCCTATTCGTTTGTGGTTGGCGATCAAAACGGCGTGACCATTCTGCGGGTCAAACGAGCGGTACGCTAGGGGCGGAGTCCTTCAGCTTCGGGCCTTGACCGCAATCGCACGCACGACCTCTGGCTGATCAAAATGCACCATATGTCCAGCCTGTGGGATGAGGATCGCCGTGCTCCCCCGGGGCTGCAATGGCTGCCGGCAACTGTTGAACGATTGCGACAGGGTTCAGCGCGTCTTGCTCTCCAAGCTGTTGTTTCAGTCAGGCCGCCCCGGATGGCCACGCAGTCGCACCGTCGCCGCGTCGATGCGGCCGATGTACGCGCGCACCGCCTCGGCGTGCGCGCGCCGGGGCACGACGAAGTGACGGTCGTCGGGCCGCGAGCTCTTCAGGTCGTCGACCATCAAGTCGCCCCCATGTGCTTCGACCGCCGCTTCGAAGCGCTCCACTGCCGAGAGCAGGTTCACGAGATCTTCGGGGTTCTCGGCGCCGGCCACCTCGATGCCGCGGCCGCGCAGGCGGGCCGTCACCTCCGCTGCCGCCGATCTGCGCGCCTCGAACTCTTCGTCCTTGTCCATGTTGATTCTCCTCCCTCGTCTCAGTACTCCGCAAAGGCATCGTCCGGGTAACAGTACAGCCACCGCTCCCCTGGCTCCGCCGACGCCACCACCGGATGCCCGCTCGAGCGCGCGTGCTTCGAGGCGTGGCGGTTGGGGGAGCTGTCGCAGCACAACGTCGCACCGCACTCCTGGCACGTGCGCAGGTGGACCCATTGCGCGCCGAGCTTGACGCATTCCGCGCATTCCCGGCGCTTCGCATGGCGCACCGTCGTGATGGCGCTGAGGTGAGCGCAGGTACCGCCTGTCATGTGCCTCCCCTATTGGTGCAGCACCTGGTGTACGGCGGCGATCGCGATCGATCCCTCGCCCACGGCCGACGCGACTCGTTTTAGGCTCCCGGAGCGGACGTCGCCGACGGCGAAGACCCCGGGGAGGCTCGTCTCCAGCAGATGGGGAGCGCGGGCGAGCGGCCAGCGGGCCGTGGCCAGGTCCTCCGGCGAGAGGTCCGGGCCCGTCTTGATGAAACCGCGCGCATCGAGCGCCACGCAGTTGTGGAGCCAGCCCGTGCTGGGCACGGCGCCCGTCATGGTGAAGACGTGCCGGATGCCGTGTGTCTCGACGCGCCCGCTTTGGTTGTCGCGCCACCCCACCAGCTCGAGGTGACCGTTCCCCTCGAGGGTCACGATCTCGGTGTGGACGTGGCGGACGATGGCCGGGTGGTCCTCGATGCGCCGGATGAGATAGCGCGACATGGTCTCGGCCAGACCCGCGGAGCGAATCACCATATGCACCCGCCGGGCCCCCTGCGCCAGGAACACCGCGGCCTGGCCCGCCGAGTTGCCGGCGCCGACAACGACCACCTCTTCCCCGGCGCACAGCTGCGCCTCCATGAAGGTGGCGGCGTAGTACACGCCCGCCCCTTCGAATCGCGACAGGTCGTCGATCGGCAGGCGGCGGTATGCGGCGCCCGTGGCGATGATCACGGCACGCGCCGGCAGCCGCTGCCCGTCCCCGATCTCGAGCGCGTACGGCGTGTGCTCGCAGGTGAGTCGGCTGGCCCCGTTCCCGATCATCAGCTGCGCGCCGAACTTCTGCGCCTGGTTGGTGGCGCGCGCCGCCAAGTCCAGACCCGCGATCCCCGTCGGAAAGCCAAGATAGTTCTCGATCCGGGAGCTCGCGCCGGCCTGGCCTCCTGGCGCGGTCGATTCGACGACCAGCACATCCAGTCCTTCCGACGCCCCGTACACCGCTGCGGCCAGCCCCGCGGGCCCTGCCCCCACGATGACCAGGTCGCGGACCTGAGTCTGATCGATCGCGTCGTTGAAGCCGAGCGCGTCGGCGATCTGCTGATTGGTCGGGTTCTTGAGCACGACCTCGCCGCGCGTGATGACCACGGGAATGTCGGCAGCGCCGACGTGAAAGTGATCGAGCAGCTCCTGGACGCCGGCATCGCGATCGAGGTCGAGCATGGTGTACGGATGTCCGTTGCGCGTGAGGAACTCACGGATGCGGAGCGTCCCCTGGCAATGCGTCGACCCGAGGACCACCACGTCGCTGACGCCGCGGGCGATCAGCTCCACGCGCCGCAGGATGAAGGCGCGCATGAAGACGGCGCTCAGCTCGCCGTCGGTCTGGATCAGCGCCAGCAGGTCGTCACGACCGACTTCGATGACTTCGCCATCCGCTCCCGCCCGGATCTGGGCCAGCGCGCGACGGCCGGACAGCATGGTCGCTTCGCCGGTGAACATCCCGGGGCCGAACGACACCACGAGCTCCTCGGCGGCCGACGGGCGAACGCCGTCGATCCGCCCCGACACGACGATGAAGAGCCGCGCCGCCGGCTCGCCCGACTGTAGCAGCACCTCGCCCCGCTCGACGTGGCGCCGGCGCCCATGCGGGGCGATGCGGGCGAGCTGCTCCGGCGTCAGCGTCGGATAGACGTGCTCGGCGCGGGCGGTGGGGAGTGGTGGCGACGGGGGGGCGACGAGCGCCATAGTATCACGCGCCCTGCTGGTGCGCTTCCACGAACCAGAGCCACTTGTCCACACCGCGGGAGATCTCGGTGAGGATGTCGGCGCTGCCGGCGTCCTCGAGCTCGTTCATCTCCTCGATGCCGACCCGTACCGTGCGGCCGAACATGGCGAGCGCGTCCGAGAGGGCGGCCACGTGCTCCGCCCCCGTCGAGAGTGTCAACGGATAGTCGACGAGCGTGGAGCGTCCCTCGACGGCGCCCACCGTCCCTTCGGCGATGCCGCCCAGCTGCACGATTCGCTCGGCGAGCAGGTCCGCGTACTCCGCGACGGCCGCGTTGATCTCGTCGAACAACTTGTGGAGGGCGATGAAGCTGGGGCCCTTCACGTTCCAGTGAGCCTGCTTGGACTGGGCCTGCAGGTCGATGCAGTCGGCGAGGCGCTGATTGAGGAGCCCCACCGCTTCGCGCCGGCTGGCCTCCGGCAGATCGTTCTTGGTGGGATACGCCGTCGTCGCGACGGGCGATCGTGGCTCGGCGCTGCTCCGCCCCGAGGCAGCGGGGGCTCGCTGTGGCGTGGTGCGGTGGGCCATGTGGCCTCCTCTCAGTAACCGTCGACGTCGATGACTGCCTTGGCAAAGGCCTGCGGTGCTTCCTGAGGCAGATTGTGCCCGATGCCACCCTCGATAATACGGTGCGCATACTTGCCCGGGAATTTCTTGGCATACGTACTGCTATCCGGGTGTGGTGCTCCATTGGCATCACCTTCCAGCGTGATCGTGGGCACGGTGATCACCGGACCCTCGGCGAGCCGTCGCTCCAGATCGTCGTATTGGGGCTCGCCTTCCGCCAAGCCGAGCCGCCAGCGGTAATTGTGAATCACGATGCTCACGTGATCCTCGTTGTCGAAGGACGCGGCGCTGCGATCGAACGTGGCATCACTGAAGTGCCACTGCGGGGAGGCAGTCTGCCAAATCAGCTTCGCGAAATCACGCCGGTACTTGTCGTAGCCGGCGCGGCCGCGGTCGGTGGCGAAATAGAACTGGTACCACCATTGAAGCTCAGCCTTTGGCGGCAGCGGCATCTTGTTGGATTCAGGGCTGCCGATCAGATAGCCGCTGACGGAGACGAGGGCTTTGCAGCGCCCAGGCCAGAGCGTCGCGATGACGTCGGCGGTGCGTGCCCCCCAATCAAACCCGGCGAGGATCGCCTGCTCGATCTTGAGTGCATCCAGGAGGGCGGTGATGTCGCGAGCCATGGCCGCAGGTTGGCCATTCCGGAACGTGGTTCTGGAAAGAAAGCGGGTGGTGCCATAGCCGCGCAGATAGGGCACGATCACCCGATAGCCCGCCGTTGCCAATAGCGGCGCGACATCCACGTAACTGTAAATGTCGTAGGGCCAGCCATGCAGCAGCACCACCGGGCGGCCATCAGTGGGGCCGGACTCGACGTATCCGACATTCAAGACGCCGGCATCGATTTGCTTCACTGAGTCGAATGCCGTGTTCGTCCCCCGCGACGCCCTCGGGTGTGCGTCCGCAGAAGCGATCAGGCCCACCTCGGCGGCGGCGATGCTCATGAGCGCCGTACCCAGGAACCGCCTGCGATCAACTTTGATTGCCTCCGACATCGATCAGTCCTCCCAAGGGTCCTTTTACGGCTTCGCGGCCGGCACCGTGACCTGGACCGTGCCTTGATCAATTGGTTGATGGTCGGCATTCACCAGCTGGATCAGGATCGTGTGCGGCCCGGGCGAGGCCGTTGATGATGACCGGTACACCGCTTGCGTCCGCCCAGTGCCACGGGGCGTCATCGACCGTCACATGGATGTGTCCGATCCGGGGAGACACGGCAAGCGCGGCAGGCCCGAACACCATGTGCAGATTCTCGGTGCGATACTGAATCACCACCCGGCCATGCGACAGGGGTTCGGCCAGCGGCGGATCGATGATGATCTTCGCCGGGGGTTCGTTTGGCAGCGGCTCGACAGCCGCCGCTCCACGCACCTCCCTGGCGGTTTGCGCCGTGGCGAGGGTGGGGACGATCAGACCGGCGATCCAGAGTCGGGCGATGCGAAATCTGCGCATGACGGTGTTCTCCCTGTGACGCGTGGGCCTGCGCCGCCTCGGAACCAAGCCGCAACCGCCTGATGCACGTACGGTGAGAGGTCCAAGTGCGTTGAGTCGAGGTTTGTGACAACGGCCGTGGCTTAGGAAGGCCGCAGTGATCGGAACCCCGCCCGCATTTCGGCCGTGAACAGCGCCGGCTGTTCCCACGCCGCGAAGTGCCCGCCCTTGGGGAGCTTGTTGAAATAGATCATCCTCGGATACGCGCGCTCCGCCCAGCTCCGCGGGGCCGCATAGATCTCGTCGGGAAAAACGGTCACAACGACCGGGATCTGGATGCCCCGGGGATCGAAAAAGCCCGACTTTGCCGTTTGTGTGGTATCCCAATAGAGGCGAGCCGAGGAGACCGCGGTGTTCGTCAACCAGTACATCGTGATGTTATCGAGGATGTCGTCTCGGCTGAGGCCTTCCGGCTGTCCGTCGAAGACGCGCGCGATGAGCGAGTAACTGCGCGCGTCGTGGTCGAGAATCCAGGCCGCCAGCCCGACCGGAGAATCCGCGAGCCCGTACAACGTCTGGGGACGGAGCGCCATCTCGTTGGCATAGCCCAGGCCCTTCTTATAGAAGAAGTCCAGCTGGTCCCAGGCGTTCCGTTCGTCGGCTGACAGGGTCGACGGTGGCGGGCTGCCCGATGCCATTGCCTTGCTGATTTCGGCTGGAACGGTAGCCGCCATGTTGGTGGAAATGCCGAGCAATTCCGGAGGCGCCTGCACCGCCATCGTCTCGGAGACGGCATTGCCCCAATCGCCGCCCTGCGCCACGAATCTCGTGTATCCAAGGCGCTTCATCAGCGTTGTCCACGCACGGGCGATTCGCGGAGGGTCCCACCCGGGTGCCGTTGGCTTGCCTGAAAACCCGTAGCCTGGCAGCGATGGAATCACGACATCGAAAGCGTCCTCGGCCTTTCCACCGTACGCCACCGGATCGGTGAGGGGGGCGATGACCTTCATCTGCTCGATGAATGAGCCCGGCCATCCATGCGTGATGATCATCGGCAACGCATTCTTTTCCTTCGACTTGACCTGAATGAAATGGATGTCCAGCCCATCGATGTTCGTGATGAAGTTCGGCACCGCGTTGATCCTCGCCTCGCACTTGCGCCAGTCGTGATCCGTCCCCCAGTAGCGGGCGAGCTTCTGCATCGTCGCGAGCCGCACGCCCTGCGTTTCATCGTTGACCGTTTCCCGCTCGGGCCACTTCATCGCGTTGATGCGCCGGCGCAGGTCGGTCAGATCGGCTTCCGAAGCGGTGAACCGAAACGGACGAATGTCAGTCTGACCACCGCCCGTCGGCTGCGCGACGTCCGTCAGAGCTTGCGTCATGGCGTTGACCCTCCCAAAGAGTCCCAGTGGGCCAGCGGCAACCGTTGCCGCTGCAACCCCGACAAAGCGACGGCGATCGAGATTCGATTCCTTGGACATGTCGTGCCTCTCTGCTCGGTGTTAATGAGGGACCAGCGTCGCCATCACCATCCGGCATGCGTACGCAGGCCCACGCGAAGTCGTTGAGTCTCGACATGAGCAGGCACGGCGGGCCTCACTCGTAGCTGCGGGCTGGAGTGGCCGCAAGCAAGAGGGAGTTAGAGTAGTAGACAATACCTCGGTGCCTACCCACTCGCGTATGGAGGTGTCCCATGTCTGGCTCTTCCTCCCCCGTGCCTGCCAGTAGTCGGTCCAATCTCGGCGCCAACCTCGTGCTCCTCGCCGGGGTCGGCTTGGTCGGCTATGGCGTGATGTTCCTGATCCGCACCTTCACGGGTTTCATCGAGCTCGGCCTGACGCCCCAACTCATCGGCGGCACCCCCGAGGAAATCCGAGCCTTCAGCCCACACCTCTACCACTACATCAGCCATTTGCAGGTCGCGGTGGCGGCGTTCATCATCGCGCTCGGGATCGCTGTGATCGCACTCGCCTGGAACGGCATTCGGACCGGCCAGCGGTGGGCGCTGTGGACGGCGTTCTGGGCCCCGGTGGTCGCCGTGGGGCTGGCCCTGCCGCTCCACTACCCGTACGGCTTCGCCACGCTGGGCCATCTCGGCTTGATCTACCTCGATGCCGCGATGCTCCTGGTCGGCACCGTGCTCGCCGCCAGAGCGTTACGCCGCTGACGCGCGCTACGCGCAGTTCGCCGCTTCCTGGAGCGCGGCCTTGAGGCCGCCTGTGGAAGATCAGGTGAAGCGCGAGGCGTGGTCCCGGACGAAATCCCGAATCGTGCGCGGCGGCCGGCCCAGCAACCGTTCGAGCGTCGGCGAGACGACCGACGTCGGGCCGCCCGCTGTCTGATAGGCGGCGATGGCCAGCATCGCGTCGACGAGGCCCGGCTCGATCCCTCGCGCCACGAAACGCGCCCGCGCCTCGTCCATGGAGATCGGCCGGTAGGTCACCGGCCTGCCCGTGGCGTCCGACAGGGCGGCGGCGACCTCGTGGTAGGAGACGGCCTCGGGACCGGACAGGACGTATTTCTTGCCCGCGTGCTCGTCCGGGTGCAGCAGCGTCTCGACGGCGACCGCGGCGATGTCCCTCGTATCGATGAACGGCACGCGTCCGTCGCCGATCGGCGCATAGATCGCGCCCTCGGTCCGAACCGTCTCGGCGTGATCCACGAGCCAGTTTTGCATGAACGCGTGCGGGCGCAGCACGGTCCAGGGCACTCGCCCGGCCAGCAATGCCTGTTCGACCACCCAATGCCCGCGGGCGATGGTCGAC
>JBGQHV010000104.1:0-11753 GCA_041498155.1 Gemmatimonadota bacterium
CGTCGCGGGCCGCATATCGTGTGCGGTGTGGCAATCGCTGCACTTGGCCGCGAGGTCGAACCCGAGCCGCGTCACCTTGCCGTGATAGGTGTCGAAGTAGGTCTCGTACAGGCGCTCGTGACAGCTGCCGCACTCCTGCACCACGCCGAGCAGCCACTGCGGCTGGTCCGCGCGAACGATGGCGTGCGCCGAGTGGCAATCGATACACACCGGACGTCGCTGGCCCTCTGTGGTCGTCCGGTGCTGGGCGGGATAGACCGGCCCGTGCGCCGAGGAATCGTACGTCGTGACGATCCCCGCGTGGCACGTGCCGCAGGTCGCGGGGATGCTCGCGATATTGACCGAGGACCCCGCGGAATCGGCGGGGAGCACGCGGTGCGCCCGGTGGCAGTTGCTGCAGGTTGCGGAGACGATCAGCCCGTCGCGCGTCAACGCGACGCCGTGCACGCTCTTGGGAAACTGGGTGGTGGCGATCCGGCCCTGGAGCTTCTCCGGGGTCGCGAAGTACGTCCCGATGATGCGCGCGTCGCCGTGGCACCGGCCGCACATGGCGGCCACGTTGAGCGGATAGACGGGGGAGCGGACGTCCTTGACGCCGTACACCACGTGCGCCCCGTGGCAGCCCACGCAGGTGGGCGCGTCTCCCTTGGTGGCGGCATTGGCGGCATGGATCGACGCCGTCCAGTCGGTGCCTTCCTGCTGGTGGCACGTCTCGCAGGGCACCACGATCGCGCTCACCTGATGCGGATAGCCGCCCTCGAATCCGCGGTGGCAGTCGGTGCAGCGCAGGGTCTGGTGCACGGTCCCCTGCAGGACGGCGGCCGGTACGAAGAGCGCGGAATCCTGGTGGGCGTTCGCCGCCTTGCTCATGAGGAAGTCCCGGTTGGCGTGGCACCGGGCGCACTCGACCACGGGCGCCTGCTGCGCCGCGGCCGGGCGAGCAGTCCCCGCGACGGCGACGAGCGCTACGCCGAGCAGCTGGGGCAATCGAGCGAAGCCACGCATGGGCGTCCCTCTCCTTAGGGCCGGGCGGACGACGGCGCGGGTGGAACGGCCGCGCGGGTCGTCCCCATCGCCGGCACCTTGTGACAGACATCGCAGGCGCGACCCGGATAATGCGCCACCTGGGCGGCGTGGCAGGCCGTGCACACCTGACGGGTCCACCGGTTCACCCGCGCCGCACCCGCGTGACACTGGACGCACGCCACGTGATCGGCCCGCTTGTGCAGGGCCAGCGCACCCCCGCGGTGGCACGACAGGCACCCGACGTCGGGCTGGTGGTGTTGATCGTGACAGCTCTCGCATTGCAGGTCGCGCGCGCTCATGATCGGCGCCGTGTGACAGGCCGTGCAGACGAGGTTGGCGGCCGCGTGCGGCCGATGGGAAAAGTCGCCGCTCTGGAGATTGAAGACCTGCGCCGGCGCGCCGCCCGGGCCGTCGTGGCACCGCGCGCAGGCCAGCGGCTGGATCACCGGGTGGTGGCAGGCGTCGCAGCTCGCGCGCGAGGTGAGCGTCGTCCCGCCGTGCTGATCCAGCGGCGTGTGGCAATCGGTGCAGGCCAGGCCGCCGCGCAGCACGTGCGGCGCGTGATCGAACGGCTCGGTCTGGAACCGCCCGCTGCGCCGCTCCACGCCCAGATGACACTGCAGGCAGGCGCTCCCGCCCACCGGGGGCCCCAGGTCCACGGCCGGTACCCGGGTGGGGAGCGAACCCTGTCGCACCGCCTCTGTCACGAGATCGAGCGCGGCGCGGAGCAGGCGATCCGCATAGATGATGTTGTGCGCTCCCTTGCCGACTCGAACCAGCTCGACGTTGCCCTCGGCCTGCGCCACCAGACTCTCCGCCACCGCCCGCTGCCGCAGCGGCCCCGCGCCCGCGACCGCGCGCACCCCGTCGACCACGGCCCCTACGCGCGACACCTTCGCGGTCATCCCCTGCTGCCACGCGGGGAGGATGTTCGCGTAGCGGATGCCGTGGCAGGCCATACAGGAGTTCTCGCCCGCCAGCTGCACCCGCTCGTGTCCCTTGAGCCGGGACGCTTCCGAATGGCATCCGAGACAGGAGACGCGCGCCAGGAACATGGCGCTGGGCGCGGCGGGGGTCCCGTGGCCGCCGACGCCGGCGAACAGCTGTTGCTGCGCCTTGTGCACGTCGGTATGGCAGGTCTTGCAGTCGAGCTCCACCGTCGTCGTGAGCGACACGATCCGGTGCGCGATCGGCGTGTGGCACTGGATGCACGCCACGTCGTGATCGGCCACGTGGACGCGATGCATGAGCTGCGTGTTCTGGAACTGCCCCAGCCGCTCCGGCTCGTTGTGGCAGCTGATGCACCGCGTCTGGTCGACCTGCCCCGCGCCCTCGGTGACCTGGGTATGGCAGGAGAGGCAATCGATGCGGTCGCGGACGTACTGGGAGTGATCGATCGCGAAACCGGCGGGCGAGATGACCCGCGGCGGCATCGGATGGCACCCGGTGCATCCGGCCAGCGGCTGCCCGATCGGGCGCCCGCGGAAGTGGCAGAGGAAGCAGGTCTCCTGCGTCACCGCGATGTGGGTTCCCTGCACGATCTGCGAGTGGCAGCTCGTACAGCGCAGCTGGATGCCGCGGCGCAGCTCGCCCAGGTGCTCGGTATGGTCGAAGCGCACGCCCTTGTAGTCGACCACGCCCGAGATCAGCCGGTCGGAATGGCATCCCGACCGCAGGCACGACGCGTCCTCGATCTCGGCCCAGGGCCGCGTGCCGTAGGCGCCGGTGAAGTACTTCACCACCATGTTCGCGGCCTGCACCTTCGTCATCGCCTCCGCCTTGATCCCCGGCGCGATGTGACACTGGATGCAGGCGACGTTGCGGTGCGACGACTTCGACCACGAATCGTAGTACGGCTGCATGATGTGACAGTTGTTGCAGAACCCCGGCGTACTGCTGTACTCCACGAATGCGACGGTCCCGACCGACAGCAGGATCACCCCGAGAATGGTGACGGGGAGGAGGATCCTCAGGAGTCGCTTGAGGCGGCCGGGGACGGGGGAAGTGGAAGGGGAGGACATCGCCTATCGCCGTCGGCCCTCCTCCGCCCCGCGGAGCGCGCGCCAAGTGAGCCAGGCGAGGACGACCGCAGACAGGGTGAGGAACCAGATGGGCGCGAGCAGCAGCTTGTGCTCCCAGCGACGCTCGGACAGCGCCTCCGCCGCCGCGCCGAGCTCCACCGAGATCGAGCGCACCCGGCGGCCCAATTCCTCCAGTCGCGAGAGATCCAGACTGTGCTGCACCTGCGCGATCTGCAGATAGTAGGTGAGCGCGGACTCGTAGCGGAACCGGTAGTCGCTCGCCCGTCCGCCTGCGAGCGTCAGCTGACCGACGGCCCGCCGGGCGGCGTCCAAATCCGAGGTCGCCCCGACCACGAGCTTCTGGATCTCGAGACTCGTCTGGTGCACGCGGGCATCCCCGGCGTGACACTTGTCGCACACCGCGACGATCCGGTCAGCCGGTACGCGCTCCGTCCCATGGTTGGTGTGACACCCCAGGCACCCGGGGAGCTTGCCGGCGCTCGCCGCGGGCCCATGCGGGCCGAGCGCGAACGCCTGCCCCACGAGCTGGTGGCAGCGGCCGCAGACGCTCGAGACTTCGGTCACCGTCGGCGGCAAGGCGGAATGGGCGCCGTGACAGCCGACGCACGTCGGAGCGGCGAAGTTCTGCTGCTGGAACAGCGCGATGCCGTGCGCGCTGCGCCGATACGCCTCGAACTGATTGGTGGGAATCCGGTAGCGCGTCATCAACTGCTGATTGGCGTGACAGCGCGCGCAGGTCCCCGGGATGTTGCTCGGATAGACCTTGCTACGGGCGTCATCGGGTGGATAGATGACGTGCGTGCCGTGACAATCGGTGCAGGTGGGCGCGTTGGTGTCGTGCTGCCCCAGCAGCAGCTGGCCATGCCGGCTGGTGCGGAACTCGGCGAGCTCACCTGTGGGGAGCCCGTACTGCCGCATCCGGTTGGGGTCCGAGTGGCAGGAGCCGCACACCTGCACGGTGCTGAGCTTGTCCCGCCCGCTCACGAAGCGTCCGCGATGCGCCGCGGGGAGCGCGCGGGCGCTCGGATCGCCGCCATGGCACTCGGCGCAACGGATGCCGCGCTCGGCGTGCACGCCGAGAATCATTCCCTCGCGATGGTCGGCGTGACACACGATGCAGCCGTAGCTCGTGTCGAGCGGCACGCCGCCGGATGAGGGGGCCTGGCCGGCGAGCGGCGCGACGATCGAGAGGCCGAACGCCAACAGCACGACGGCACCGCGGAACATGGTCTTCACGGCGTCCTCCCGCGTACGGCCGCGCTGTCGGGGACGGGAGCGGTCTGCACCCCCGACTCGAACGTCGCCTGGGGAGGCATGTTGCGCAGCTGCCGGCCCGCGAGCCACGCCACGACGAATCCCAGATAGAACGCCGCTCCGAGGGCCGTGACGACCGGCCGGCGGCGTAGCCGGCGCTCCGGCGCGCGGTCGAACAGCGGCAGCAGTGCCAGCCCAAGCCCCACCAGCAGAAACAGTCCGAGCCCCCAGGCGCCCAGGTAGTGCGTCAGGGCCCGCGACACGTCCGCCACGATCCAGCTGGTCAACAGCGTTCCAGGCGGCTGCGACGGATTGGCGGGGTCGGCGATCTCCCGTGGCCACAGGATGGCCGCCGTCGCCGTGACCGCGAGCACCAGGACCGCGACCACGAAGGAGCGCAGCAGATGGTGGGGGAAGAAAGGCACCCCTTCCGACTCGCCGGCGCGCGGCGTCTCCGGTGGCGCCAGACCGTGTTTGCGCAGCAGGGCGAAGTGGAGCATTAAGAGCCCGAACGCGATCCACGGCAACACGATGACGTGCACCGCGAAGAACCGGCTGAGGGTGGCTCCGGACACGACCGGATCGCCGCGCAGCACGCCCACCGACAAGCCCCCGAGCACCGGGATGCGACCCAGCATGTCGAGCGCTTCCGTCACGGTCCAGTAGGCCCACTGATCCCAGGGGAGGAGATAGCCGGTGGCGCCGAACGCGAGCACCACGAACAGCAGCAGCACGCCGGCGAGCCAGTTGGTCTCGCGCGGCGGCTTGTAGGACGCGTCGAGAAATACACGGCCCATGTGCACGAGCGCCGTGATCACGATCAGGTTGGCGCCCCACACGTGCAGGTCGCGGATCAGCCAACCGATCCGCACGCCCGAGACGATGTGCTGGACGCTCTGGTACGCCTCCTCGGCGGAGGGCCTATAGTAGAACGACAGCAGCACGCCCGTCACGACGAGCAGAATGAACAGCAGATAGGTGATGCCGCCGGCGGCATGACGCCACCCGGCGTGGCGCGACAGCCGGTTGCCGAGCGAGCGGCGGAACGCCTGATCGATCGGGAGATGGGTGTCGATCGGCCCATACAGGAGCCCGAGGAACCGCAGCACGCCAAGTAGGCTGGCGTCGGTGCTCGCCTTGAGGTCGGCCCAGAAGCGCCCGCCCCATTCCTTGACCGTCCCCCACGCGCGGTTGGCCATGTCAGGACCCCGTGACGTACACGACCCCGTCCCGCACGAATACCGCATAGCGCTGGAGCGGGACGGTGGAAAGACCCTGCACGACGTTGCCGTGCAGATCGTAGACCAAGTACGTGCAGGGAGAGAGAACCCGCAGCGACGCCGGGTCCCAGGTCAGAATGCAGCCATCGGTGGGCGCCGTGCCCTGCAAAGCGGCATAGGCCTGGTCACCGGTGCGAATCACGAGGATCACCCGCTCACCCCAGTTCAGGACGCGGCTCGCGCCCACCGGGAAGTCGGTCTCCCGCGCGACGCGGAACGACGGCTGCAACTCGGCCAGTTGGAGGTGCTCGGGGGGCAAGAGGTACAGACCGATGGCGAGGATCATCCCCACGATCATCAGCACCGCGATCCCGCCGAGCAGACGCTCGTTGAATCCCGGCTGCCAATCCGGCGTACCTGCGCCGCGCTCCGCTGGTGTGTTGGTCAGCGCCCCCATCCTTTCCGGTGATCCGCGTTACGGCTCGCATCATACACGAGCCGTGAAGTTCGCCGTTCTAGGGTACGGTCTCGTGAGCCCGCCTTCAAGAGCGGCTCACCGGCTCCTTAGCCTCGCGGGCATACGTTGAACTTCATGAAAGGGCTGCTGCACGCATTGTTCGGGCGGGATCTCGTGCTGCTCCACCCGCCGAGCGTCTATGATTTCCGCAAACGCGGCATCATGTTCGGCCCGATCAGCGACGTGATTCCGTCCTCGTCCGTATTTGAGATGTACCCGATGGGATTGACCACCATCGCCGGACACCTCGAGGAGGAGGGGTTCAACGTCGAGATCGTGAATGTCGCTTACCGCATGCTCGCCGACTCCGGGTACGATGCGGAGGCCGAGATCGCGCGACTGCACCCCGCGATCTTCGGCATCGATCTGCACTGGCTCCCCCACGCCCACGGCGCGATCGAGCTGGCCAAGATCGTGAAGCGTCATCACCCCGATACGCCGGTCATTCTGGGCGGGCTGTCCGCTTCGTATTACTACGAGGAGCTGCTCGGCTACCCGTGGGTCGACATGGTGATGCGCGGCGACTCCACTGAAGCGCCGATGCTCACGTTGATGCGGACCTTGAAGCTGGGCGGGTCGCTCGCGGATGTGCCGAACCTGGCCTGGAAGCGGCCGGACGGCGCGATCATGGTGAACCCATTCAGTCACGTGCCCGCCAGCATCGACGACATCCCGCTGCCGAACTATTCCTATGTGATGCGCTCGGTGCTGAAGTACGGCAGCCTCGCCAACGTGATTCCCTGCGAGGGCTGGCTCGACTATCCGATCACCGCGGTGCTCACGGCCCGCGGCTGCACGCAGAACTGCTCGATTTGCGGCGGCTCGCGCACGGCGTACCGCCAGATCTGCAACCGCACCAAGCCGGCCTTCCGCTCGCCCGAGACCCTGGTGCAGGACATCCTGCGGATCCAGGAATTCAGCACTGCGCCGATCTTCCTGGTGCACGACCTTCGTCAGGGCGGCCGGCAACACGCCGAGCGGTTCTTCGAGCTGCTGGCGCACGAGCGCATCAGAAACGAGCTGGTGTTCGAGCTGTTCTTTCCCGCCGGGGACGACTTCTTCGCACAGATCGCCACAGCCGCACCGCGCTTCAGCCTGGAGATCACCCTGGAATCGCACCAGGAGAAGATCCGCCGCCTGAACGGCAAGCTCGCGTGCAGCAACGCGGAGATCGAGGCGACGCTGGCCAGCGCGCTGCGGCACGGCGTCAACCGGATCGACGTGTTCTTCATGGCCGGGCTGCCCAAGCAAACCTACGACGACGTGCTCGGCAGCGTCGACTACTGTCGCGCCCTGCTGGACCGGTTCGGCGGCGACAAGCGGCTGTGGTTCTTCATCGCGCCGCTCGGCCCGTTCCTCGATCCCGGCAGCCCCGCGTTCGAGCACCCCGAGCGCTTCGGCTACAAGCGGTTGTGCCACACCTTCGAAGATCATCGGCGGGCGCTCCTCGCCCCGAGCTGGAAGTACCTGCTGAGCTTCGAAACCGACAGCATGACCCGGGAACAAATCGTCGCCGCCACCTATGAGGCCGGCGCCCGGCTGGCCAAGCTGAAGCTCGACTACGGGATCATCGACCACGCCGCCTACCAGGATGCCGTCTCGAGAATCGACGCCTCACGCCGGTTGCTCGCCGATATCGACGCGATCCTCGCGCTGCCTGAAGGCCCGGATCGCGAGCAGCAGTTCGACGTCGTGAAGCGACGGGTGGAAGAACTGTCGGCGCGCACGGTCGGGACGAAGGAATGGCTCAAGTGGCCGATCCGGCGGCGCTTCGCGACGATCCCCAGACTGGGCAAGGTCCTCCTCAAGCTGTTCGTGAGCCAATCGCGGCTGTTCGTATCCAAACGACTCCGGCTGGTGCTCGCCGGCTGGCTCCGGTCCGCCCCGACCTCCTGATTCACCAGCCTCGAACGGCATGACGTGATGAGGCCCCGGTCGCCACTTGGCTCCCGGGGCCCATCGTTATCACGTCGTGCGATTCACTGACCGGCGCTCACCGGCTGCTGAGACGCTGGGTCGAGACCCTCGGCCGGACGCCAGGCGGCAGCGTCACGCGCGGACGGAAATTGAAGTTGGGCGGTGCCGGCAACCCGTACTCCGTCCGGACGGCGTCGATCGAGGCCGAGAGCAGCGACTGCAGCAAGAATGGATTGTGCACGCCGTTCCCCGACGCCATGTGCGTCGCGAAGGTCCTCCCGAAGACTTTCCCGGCCAGGAAGTAGGCCTTGTCGTCCGTCGCGGCGAGCGCGGCGTTCCACAACGCGCCCTTGGCGGTCGTGGTGATGTTGTTCCCGAAGTTGAGGGCCGCCGTGTCAGCGGGTGTTCCCCGAGCGACCATCGCGGCCAGCAGCCCGCCGTCGGTGCCTTCGATGATGCTGTCGTTGTTGGTGTCGTTCCAAAGCTGATTCAGCAAGTTGTCCAGGTTCGAGATCACGGTGATGTAGGCCGCGCGCGCGGTCGTCGGCCCACCGATGTGGCACGCGCCATTGGAACAGGCGCTGAAGTCGCGCTGCGTGATGGCACAATTGCCGGGGATCGGGATGCCGGTGCTGTCCGTGCACGGAATCGCCTCGAACAGATGGCCGACACTCTGGAACTGGAACGCGCCGGTCGCCTTGTCGGTGATGGTCGTCTGCGCGACATGGCAGGTGGCGCACAGCCGTGGATTCGCCTCCGTGCCGTGGCTGCTGACGATCAGCGTCGTGTCGTAAGCGAAGTTCGGCGGGAACCAGCCGATGTTCTGCCCGATCACCAGCAGGCCCTGCGCGCCATGGGCGCCGCGGGCCGTGCCGCCGACCGCCGCCACGCCCCACGGCGGCGTGCCGGAGCGCGAGTGGCAGCGGACGCAGAGATTGTCGACCGTCGGAGTGGAGATGGACGCCCGCAGCTGCCCCTGGTTGGGGCCGCCGTGCGGGTCGTGACATACGACGCAGGTGATGTGCAGCGGCGTGGCCGAGCCCCGCTCGGCGAAGTTGCCCGTCACGCCAAACTTCACCGTCAGCGCGGCCTGGCCCTCGTGGCAGGGAGTGCATGACACGTTGCCCGCGGTGTGGCTCAGCGCTGGCCCTGAGCCGTGCGCCGATTCCTTCCACTGATCCACGAACGGCTCGTGCGTCCCGGTATGGCAGCCGCCGCATCCGTTCGCGATTCCGGTGTCCGTCGCGATCGACGCGAGCGGCTCATTGAGCGCCGTTGGGCTCTGCACGTGCGTATAGCCGGGCCCGTGGCAGCTCTCGCATTGCACGTCGTGGTAGACCGTATCCGCTTTGACACTGTAGCCCGCGGGGTGCCCGACGTTGTTGCCCAGCTCGGAGACGCTGTGACACGCGCTGCAGGAGCCCGAGGCATGTCCCGACGCCTGCAGATCCGCCCACGCTTCGGAGTGCTTCGTCACCGCCCAGCTCGTCTGCACGTTGACGTGGCAGTTGCCGCACGTGGTCTGCTTGGTGTCGACCGTGAAGTACCCGAGGAAGGCTCCGTCCGGCGGTGGATTGAATGGCTCGCGATCCTTGAAGACGATCTTTTCGTTCGTACAACCGAACGCGGCCACCAGCAGCGCCGCGGCGAGCCAACGAGAGTTCGTCATAACCCCGGTCCTTTCCAGCAAGTGTCCCCGACGACGGTTGCTGCCTCTTTACCTACGTAGTGATACTGGGAGAGAAGCTGCCCGACCGGAGGTGAAGAAACCATGAAGAAGTGGTGATGATACCCGGCTCCGACGTGTCAGCCAAAGGCTGACCGCCGGCGCGACCGGGTGAGCGCCTGGAGCCGTAGCCGCTCCTCCCGCTCCCGTTCCTCCAGCACTTGCCGCACCCGGGAAATGTCCTCGCGTAGCCGTGGGGACAGCCGATGCTCGAGGCTGTGTACCTGGCGTGACGTCTGGGCCAGGGCCTGACCCAACCGGCGCAGCAGCATTTCGCGGGGGGCGGCATCGAGCAGCAGCTCGGTCAGCTGCTCGAACCCCTCCGCCGCCTGGATGGCGGCGGGCCCCGTGCCCGCCGGGGCAGTCCCGCGGGCACCCAGGGTGCGCGCCATCGCCGGCCGGGAGACGATGCGCGACACGACGATGCCCCACACCGAGCCCGGCGTCACCTCCACCCGGAGGTCCCGACCGGGCCAGGCGATGGCCCGCACGCCGGCCTGGCCCTCCTGGGCGAGCGCGTCGCCGAGCAGGGGGTACGCGCGGAGCGCCGCCGCCGCGATCTGCTCGCGCGCGTCGGCCGCGGGCCGGGCCAGACGGAACAGCTCGGTGACGAGCGCTTCACGCTTGCGCCGCAGCACAGCGGCGCCCCGCGACAGGCGCTCCAGACGACGGACCGCGCGGATCAGGTTGAGCCGGTTCGGCGCGAGGGTGGCGCTGCTCACGGATGCCGCGCCGACCAGGTGGAGTCGCTCAGCCGCATGAGGTCCTCCCGCGGCAGCGTATCCAGCAAGTGCCAGCCCGCCTCGAGTGTCTCGGGGAGCGTGCGGCGCGTCTCGCCCTGGCCCACGAATTCGGTTTCGAACCGTTCCGCGAATGCGAGCGCCCGCCGGTCGGGAGCGGCGAGCCCCGCCTCGCCGACGATGGCGGCCATGAGCCGCGCCTCGCGCCCCCGCGCGTAGATCGCGTACAACTGATCGGCCCACTCGCGATGCTCGGGCACGGTCTTTCCCGCTCCGATCCCGGCGTTCATCAAGCGGGAAAGCGACGGCAGCACGTCGACTGGCGGGAACACACCGCGGCGGTGCAGGTCCCGGCTCAGCACCACCTGCCCCTCGGTGATGTAGCCCGTGAGATCGGGGATCGGATGAGTGATGTCGTCGTCGGGCATGGTGAGAATCGGAATCTGCGTCACCGAACCGGCCCGTCCCGCCACGATGCCGGCGCGCTCGTACAGGCTGGCCAGGTCGGTGTACATGTAGCCGGGGTATCCCCGGCGGCCCGTGATCTCCTCGCGCGCGGTGCCGATCTCGCGCAGCGCCTCGCAGTAGTGCGTCATGTCGGCGATGACTACCAGCACATGCATCCCGGCGTCGAAGGCGAGATACTCCGCCTGGGTCAACGCCACCCGGGGGGCGAGGAGCCGCTCGATCGTGGGATCCCGCGTCTGGTTCAGATACAGCACGCTCCGATCCCACGCCCCGCTCCGCTCCACCCGGTCGAGAAATTGGTCGGCCTCGCGCGCCGTGATGCCCACGCCCGCGAACACGACGGCGAACGCTTCACCCCGCGGGGCGCGCGCGCCTTCCACGATGCGCGCCGCCAGCTCGAGCGCGGGAAGGCCGGGCCCGGAGAAGACCGGCAGTTTCTGGCCGCGCACCAACGTGTTCATGCCGTCCACGGCGGAGATGCCCGTCTCGATGAAGTCGGCGGGACGCACGCGCCGCACCGGATTGAGGGGCGCGCCCCAGACCGGACGCGTCGCGTCGCCGATCGGTGCGGGGAGACCGTCGATCGGCTCGCCGGTGCCGTTCAGCGCCCGGCCCAGCAACTCCCGGCCGACGATCGCCGTCGCCCCCTCGCCCGTCAGCGTCACTTCGGAGCGAGCCGGGGGCAGCCCGAGGGTGTCTTCGAGGATCTGGATGACGCTGATCTCCCGGCCGGCGTCGATCACCTGGCCGCGACGCGGCCGCTGTCCCGGCGCCCGGATCTCCACCCACTCGCCGAGGGCCGCGGTGGGCGTGCGCCGGATATACAGGAGGGGGCCGGCCACA
>JBGQHV010000105.1:0-11733 GCA_041498155.1 Gemmatimonadota bacterium
CGGAACCCGAGCGTTGCGGCGGGTCCCACGGTGATCGCAAACGCGGTGGAGGTCGCGCCACCTGCGACACCCGTGGCGCTCGCGCTCAACGTGTAGCCCGCCCCCGCACTGTCGATCGTCAGCGAGCTGAACGTGGCAACCCCGGCCGCCGCCGCGACCGTCTTCGTGCCGCCGAGCGATCCGTTGTTCGGATTCGCCCCGATCGCAAGGGTGACACTGTTGGTCGCCGTCGTCACCCGGTTGCCGCCGGCATCCTGGACCTCGACCTGGACTGTGGGTGTGATCGTCGCCCCACCGGTCGCGCTCGAAGGCTGCACCAAGAACGCGAGCTTCGCGGCCGTTCCCGTCGAGACGTCGAACGACGTCGAGGTCGCCGGCGTCACGGACGGGACCGCCGTGGCCTGGAAGGTGTAGCCGGCGCCCACCTTGTCGACGCTGAGATCGCCGAAGGTCGCCATCCCCGCCGCTACCGCTCGGGTCGTCGTGCCGGACAGCGTGCCCGGGCCCGGGTTCGTCGCGATCGCCACGGTGACACTGCCCGCGAAGCCCGTCGCCAGGTTCCCGAAGGCATCCCGCGCTGCCACGACCACCGCGGGGGCGATCGTATTCCCGGCGCTGACCGTCGCGGGCTGAGTCGTGAATACCAGCTGGCTCGCGGCGGCCGGACTCACCGTCAAGGCACCGGAGGTCACACCTGTGAGGCCTGTGGCGGTAGCGCTCAGGGTGTACCCGGCGCCGCTCCGGTCGAGCGACAGATCGGTGAAGCTGGCGACGCCCGCCACCGCATTCAACGTCGTCGTCCCCGAGAGCGTGGCGCCCCCGGGATTCGTGGCGAGCGCGATGTGTACGCTCCCCGTGAAGGACGTCGCCGGGCTGCCCTGCGCGTCCAGCGCCCGGACCTGCACGGCCGGAGCGAGCGCGACCCCCGCGGTCGCCGTGATAGGCACGGCTGTCAGTGCCAGCTGCGTGGGAGTCGTATCCGGTCCGGACCCGTCACCCGAACAGGCCACGAGCAATGCTCCGGCCAGTACCAGTCTTCGCGACCGCCTCATCTCACTCCTTCACCAAACTCGATTCAACCCGCCCGCGGACCACATAGATTGCCGTGCGGCAAACTAACAGGGGACTCGCCATCCTCCATGGAGGCTTCATTCGCGATCCACGATTGCTCGCCCGGCTCGGCCTGTACGCGTCCCTGACCTTCATACTCGGGGCGACTCTCTACCCTTCAGGCTCCGAGCTTCCCGAATTCGTCGGGTGCATTGTCTGCGGCGCTCGTGGCTGGTCCGATGCCATCGTGAACGTGCTGCTCTTCCTGCCGTTCGGGGCTGCCCTCGGCGCCCTGGGCCGAACCGGCCCCCGCGCCATCTCTTATGGCTTCGCCCTTTCCTGCGCGATCGAGCTGTCGCAGACCGTGATCCCGGGCCGCGATCCGAGTCTCGGAGACGTGTGCTTCAATACGCTCGGCACCGCCGCCGGCCAGTCCCTCGCGTGGCTCGCGGGCCGGTGGCTGATGCCGCCGCCCCGCATCGCGGCCCGCCTCTCCCTGCTCGCCGCGGCGGCCGCCCTCCTCGTGTTCGGCCTGACCGCCCACCTGGTCGAACCTTCACTCCCCCTTCGGGACTTCAGCGCGTGGTATACGGCCGACCTCCCGGAGCTCGAGTGGTATCACGGACGGGTGCTGCGCACGACGCTCGGGCCGCTTGCGTTCGGCCCCAATCGACTGCCCGACCGGGACGTGATGCGCCGCCTCCTGCTCGCGGGCGCGCCGCTCGAGATCGATGCCGTCGCGGGCCGGAGCGTCCGCGGCCTCGCCCCGTTGTTCGTCATCGAAGACGAAGACGACGAGGAGGTGTTCCTGGTCGGTCCCGACCGCGGCGACTTGGTGTTGCGATACCGCACCCGCACCGCCCGCTGGCGCCTGGATCAGCCCGACATCCGGCTGCGCCACGCGTTCGCGGACGTGACCTCCGGCGACACGATGCACATCGTCGTCCGGCGCGATCCGAGCGGCTACTGCCTCTCCCTCAACCAGGTAGCCCGGTGTGGTCTCGGCTACAGCGTGGGAAGCGGGTGGACGTTGCTGTACTACCCGCGGCATCTCCCCATCTGGGTCGTCACGGGACTCGAGATCGCCTGGGTCGCAGGTATCGCCTTTCCCCTCGGCCTGTGGGCCCGGCGACGCCCCGAGACCGCCGTGGCGGCGATCGTCCTCAGCGCCGCCTTGCTGCTGTTGCCACCGCTCACCGGCTTGATCCGAACGCCACCGTACCAGATCGCCGGTGGAGGCATGGGAGTGCTGCTCGGCGCGGGATTGCAAGCCTGGCTGCGACGGCAGCGGCCGACCTGACGCCTGGGCGGCTCAACGCGGCGCTCGTGTGAGCAGGAAGACGTCGAACGCCGGACCGGTGCGCGGTGGCATCCGGGTGACACGGCCCAGCGACGGCGGCGGCACCACCCCGCTCATCGGGACCCGAATGGGCACCCCCTGGTACACGCCGCTCACCACCGGGGGGCCGAAGAGAGCCTGCACGTTGCGGACCTCATAGCGGTCCCCCGGGTGCAGGACGCCGGACGGATCGACGGCCACGTCGTGCTCACGGCCCCAATTGTACACGACGATGTTCGCCCGCCCGGACTCGTACTTGTTGGGTCGCAGGAAGACTTTGGTCGCCGTCGGCAGCTGCGTCGAGATCGAATCGGCCCCCCCGAGTCCGCTATGGCGCCGCCACGCCTCCCAGCCGTACGGCTTTCCCTCGTAGCGCCAGCTCGGCGTCGATCGGCCGGGGATCCAGGTGTTGCCACTCCAGTCGTAGTGGCCCGCCAGGCTCGCTCCGCCGAGCGCGACCAGGTCGCGGCTCCCGACGATGACGTTCCCGGTGACCGTGGCGTGCATCCAGGGCTCGTCCATCTCCAGGCCAACCTTGCCGCCCACGATGTAATTGTCGCGCAGCACGATGTCGCGATTGTTCTGCGGCGCGTACTTGCCGGTCCGGAGATTGATCCCCTCCGGGCCGGCGAAGTAGAGCATGTTCCCGATGCCGACCATCCCTTCGGTGGGCACGGGGGCGTTGAAGATGAGATTCTCGCGGGCGAGGACGGCGGTCGAAATGGTCCCGTTCCCGAACGCGACGTTGCCTTCCACCCGGATGTTGCGCAGCACGGGGTTCTTGGGGCTGGCGTAGATCTGGATGCCGCGCGCGAGGTTGTTGAAGAACACGTTGTCGGCGATGACCTTCGTCCCCGTCTCGTTGTGGACGTAGGTGCCGTGATCGAAGTTCTCGTGCGTCCCGTTGTTGTACACGATGCAGCCGTACAGCTCGGCATCGACCGCCGGCGTCCAGAAGCTCACCCCCTGCGTTCCGGCGTCGTGCACGACCAGATTGATGAACCGACCATGATCAGTGTTGGCCTGGATCCCATACGTGGTGGGGGCGGACTGCATGACCTCGAAGCCCCAAAATGCCAGGTACCCGCCGTCGGCCCGCAACGTCCCGTCGATGGTGGCCCGCTCGCCGGGGGCCTGGCGAAACACGATCCAGCGCGCCGGCCCGCCCTGGAGCGCGGTGCGAAACGCGCCCCGATAGGTGCCGCCGCGCAGCCACACGGTGTCACCCGGGTGAATTCGACCGTTGGCGCCGGCGAGCGCCGTCGCCAGATCCCATGGATCCCGCTCCGCGCCCGTTCCGGCGGCGCTCCCCGTCGGAGACACGAAGTGCCGGGTATCGCTCGCGACGGCCGGCCGATGCTTGCGGCTCGCGGCCCCGGTCGCGAACCCCGCGACGAGCAGCACGAGGGTCGCGGCGGTGAGCCGCGTGGGTCTACGGAGCACTCGTCACCAGGAAGACGTCGAAGTCCGGGCCCGTCCTGGGAGCCTGCGCGGGCGCGAGACGCCCGATCGGAATGGGCGGTGGCACGCCATCCATGGGGATCGGGACCAGACCGCCACCATACGTCCCGGATGCGACCGGCGGGCCGTACACGTCCTGGACGTTCCGGATCTCGAAGTGACTCCCGGCCGCCACCACGCCCGACAGATCCACGCTCACCGCATTCTGGTGGGCGAAGTTGTAGACGACGACGAACGCCCGCCCGGCTTCGTAGACGTTGGGACGCACAAAGACCTGTGTCGCGATCGGTCCGCTCGCGGTCGCCGCGTCGGCGCCGCCCAGCCCGGTCGCCGTCTTCCAGGCCTCGAACGTGTAGCCTGTTCCGTTTTGCTCCCAGGCCGCCGCTCCCGGATCGCGATAGTAGGTGTTGCCGCTCCAGTCGTAGATTCCCGGGGTAGGTCCTCCGGTGCGCACGACCTCGGTCGCGCCGCCGCCCACGAACGTGTTGTTCCGGACCGTCGCGCTCGCCCATTGATATTGCATTTCGAGTCCCACGTCCCCACCCGCCGCGTAGTTGTTCTCGACGTCGATGCCCTTATTGTAGAGAGCGCTGTCGGAGGTGTCGTAGTTGCCGAGCCGCAGCTGCACTCCGCTCGTCCCCGGCGAGAAGTAGAGCAGGTTGTCCTTCGCCACCATCCCGGACGTGACGGCTGGTGCGCTGATCAGCAGGTTCACCTGGCTCGAGGCCGTGGCGATGGTGCCGTTGTTGAAGCAAATGTTGCCGATCACCTGATAGTCGTGGATCAGCGCCGCGCTGCCCTCGTAGACCTGGATGCCGCGCGCGAAGTTGTTGAAGAACACGTTGTCGGTGATGTACTTCGTGCCGGTGGTCGCGTTGTGCGCGTAGATGCCGTGATCGATGTTGTCCCGGAAGCCGTTGTTGTACACGATGCTGCCGTACAGCTCGACGCCGGCGCCTTTGTCCGCCCCCATGCTCACGCCGGAGAACCCGGCGTCGTGCAGCACCAGATTGATGAACTTGCCGTTGACGGTGTTCGCCTCCAGCACCCGGTCCACGACCGTCGTCGGATGCGACTGCATGATCTCGAAGCCCCAGAAGACGAGGTAGGAGCCCCCGGCGGCCAGCGATCCATCGATCGTCGCGCGCTCGCCAGGATACTGCCGGAAGAGAATCGGCGCGCCGGCGGTTCCATTGAGAGAGGTCTGGAAACTCCCGACATAAGTCCCGCCCCGGATCCAAACGGTGTCCCCCGGCTGAATACGGTTGCCGTGTCCACCGGCCAGTGCCGTGGCGAGGTCCCAGGGATCATCCGTTGTACCGGTCCCAGCGCTCGTCCCGTAGGGCGGAAACACGACGTAATAGCCCACATGGCTTCCGGGTGGGGGCGGCGGCGGCGGTGGGCCGATCCGGTCCCCCGCCCGGCACGAGAGTGTCATCGCACAGCACAGGTTGCCGGCCATGGTCCATCGCTTCCAGCGCATCGCCATCCATTGCCCTCCGACACGAAAGACCCGGCCATGGGCGCCACAGACACAAACGGCCCGAGACGATCTGACAGCATCGTCCGGCGGGCCGCCGGGTGCAACGACTGCTCGAAAGCGGAAGCTAGTGGAACGCGACGACTGGGGACAGCGTCCCGCGGTCGGTCCGCCGGCCTCTTGCACGGTGTGTCGTGCGATCACGATCCTGCTGTGATGCAGGCCACGCCGCGGACCGACCGCTGGGCATTCGACTACCTGTGGAGCACACGCAACATCAACACGCCCGACCTGCAGCCCTATTGCTCATACACTCCCGCGTCGGGTGCGCCACCGCGGGGGCGGCACGCGCCGACGATGTCGAACGGCAGGGCGTATTGCGCCGAAGCGAAGTCGATCGCCCGGCTGCCGCTGCGCAGGTGATAGTCGTGCGAATACGCCTGGTGCGTGGTCGACGGCGTCGAGCTCGATGGGTTCACGAGATCCGGATCGGCCGCGACGTTGTTGACGATCGTGGCATTGGTGTTCCAGTTGTCGGTGCCGGACGAGCCGTTGTTCCAGAAGATGTTATTGACTTCGATGTTGGTGGCGCCGCCGCTCGACCCCCCGGTGTTGATCCCGACTCCGTCGTTCACGTTGCCGTTGTTCATCACCACGTTGTTGGCGAAGAGCCAATCGTGGGTGTTCTCCGCGATGTCCATCCCGGAGCGGCCGTTCCCGACGACGGTGTTGTTGATCACGAGGATGTGATTGCCGCTGAAGCGCGCGGACAGCCCTTTCGCGCGGTTGTGCTCCAGGATGTTGTTGGCCACTACGCCGCGCGTCCCGTCATGGTAATAAATGCCGTGCGACGTGTTCTCCTGGCCGGGATCGTTGAACCCGCCGTTGTCGTGGATGTAATTGTTCAGGATCCAGATGTCGTCCCCGCCGGCGGCGATGCCGGCGTGCCACCCACCGTGAAAGATCTCCGAATTAGATACTTCGACGTGGTGCGTCGTGCCGGAAACCATCAGAACCAGATTCTCTCCCTGCTGTGCTGTTGCCCCCCAAGTGCCGCAGCTTGGCCCCTCGACGACGACGTTGGACAGGCGGAAGAAGGACCCCTCCAGCCGGATCTGTCCGTGCAGGACGGCGCGCTCGCCGGGATACCCCTGCACGGTAATGGGATTGATCAGCGTACCGGCGCGGTCGAAGGTCGAGGCAGAACAGAACGCGCCATACGTCCCGGCACGCAGGTAGGCGATCTGTCCCGGCTGCAGCGCATCGAACGCCTTCTGGAGCGTCTGCCACGGCTGGTCGATCGTCCCAGGGCTGGCGTCCGATCCCGCGGCCGCGGAGACGTAGAACGCCTGCCCGCTCGAGAGCGGCATCGCCGGATAGACGGCGGACGGCCAGGTCCCGGGGCACCCTCCCGTGGGGGGCGGTGGCGGAGGCGGCGGGGGGGGAGGAGGCGGTGCGCCCGTCACGGTGATCGTGGCGGTCGCACGCTTGCCTTCGCACGTCGCGGTGATGGTGGCGGTTCCACCCGCCACGCCGCTCACCGTGCCGCCGCCATTCACGAGCGCGATCGCGCCATCACTCGAAGACCAGGTGATGGTGCGACCGGACAGTGCGCCGCCGCCCGCGTCGGTGACGGTCGCGGCGAGCTGCACCGTCGCTCCCGCGGCCACCGTGGCGTCGGCCGGCGCGATGGTGATCGCGGCGACCGGGATGAGCGTGACGTTGATGAACGCGGTATCGGCCCGGCTGCCAGCCGCGGCGATCAGCCGGGCACTTCCGGTGTCGCTGCCCGCCTGATAGCGGCTGGTATGGTGGTGTCCGGTCGTGCCGGTGTCGGTGAGCGTTCCGGCGCCCTCGAGCCGCCACGTCATCGTGCTCTGGGCGGTGTCGCCGCCGCCGGTGAGCGCCACGGCCTGGAAGTCGGCCGTCGCGCCGGGCGCCAGCCCGACGTTGTCCGGTGTCAGGACGATGCTGGCTACGGCGTTGGGGTTCCCCTGCGGACCGCCGCCGCCTGGACTCACCGCGCGTTCGGTCGAGCAGGCGGCGAACATCATCGCCAGAAGGATCATACCGTCCCAAACTAGCGGGCGACCCGGGATTCTGTGCGTTAGGATCAGCGGCGCGATGCGCGTCGGGTGCCGGTGCGGCACCGGCATACGTGCGTGCGTGTGGCGATGGTGCATGGGTGGCCTCCCCACGTCCGAGGAATGACACGGGCCGCCAACCTCGACTCGTGTCGAAGCGCTGGCGGCCCGGCCGGCGTGGCGGGAGTCCCCGCGATAGCCCCGTGACTCTGCGTCACCGTCTTTCGACGGCTCTGCTCTGAGCAGCGATCTATGTGGTCACTGATCGACTCCGGCGGCGGGCGCCCACGACAAACCGGTCACCACGCCCGAACGAAATCGGGTGAAGCAGGCGCGCGTACCCCCGGGCGCGGATCGGAGTTCCGCACCAGGCGTGTCGGCTGAACTTGGGTGAGGTGCGTCACGCGTCGGACGGTCCGATGCGGGCCGCGCGTCTACGGACTGGCGACGATGAGGTAGAGACTGCCGCCTAACGAGGTGATGTAGAGGTTGCCCTGGGGATCTTCACCAAACGAGCTGAGGCCTCCGGTCACCGCGAGCGTAGGCCATTCCCGCATCTCATTGGCCTGCCCCCCGACATACCGGAACGACCGGACCCACCCGCCGCAGTAGTCTCCATAGAGATACAGCCCCTCGAGCCCCGGCACGTGGCCGCCGCGGGCGACGTAGCCACCGGTGATCGAGCAGCCGTCCGCGTGCCCATACTCCGTGACGGGCAGGAAGAGACCGGTCCGGTTGCAGCTCGACGCGGAATAGCAGTGATTCCCTTCCATCCCATTCCATCCGAGGTTCTGTCCCCCCGGACTCCCCCCGGACGCCAGGACGTCGACCTCCTCCCACGCGTTCTGCCCGACGTCGCCGACATACAAATCGCCGGTGGTCCGGTCGAAGGAGAAGCGCCAGGGATTGCGCACGCCGTACAGCCAGATCTCCCCGCGCGCGCCCGCCGTTCCCACAAACGGGTTGTCGGCCGGGATAAAGGGCGCCGGGAGATCCACGTCCAGCCGGAGGATCTTGCCGAGCAACGTCCCGAGATTCTGCCCGTTGCCGAAGGGGTCACCGCCCGAGCCCCCGTCGCCGAGTCCCACATAGAGCTTGCCGTCGGATCCGAAGAGCAGCAGCCCCCCATTGTGGTTGGAGAACGGCTGCGGCACGGCGAGGATCGTGTCGCCCGAGGTGGAGTCGGCCACATCCGGATCCGCACTCACCTGATAGCGCACGACGCGGGTGTTGCCGTCGGGATCGGTGAAATAGACGTAGAACCGACCGTTCTGGGCATACGCCGGATGGAAGGCGAGGCTGAGCAAGCCCTGCTCGCCGCCGGCCACGATGTGCCCCGATACGTCGAGAAACGGGTCCGGCAAGAGCGTGTCGTGGACCAGCACGCGGATGCGCCCGCCCTGCTCGACGACGAAGAGTCGGGACGTATCGCCGGGGGGAGCGGTGACGAACAGCGGCGCCGCCAGCGCGTCGGTGACGAGGTGGAGGGCGGCGGAATCGCCCGGCCCGGGACCGGGCCCCGGGCCGGGACCCGGGCCCAATCGGGTCGTCGTGCACGCCGCACAGCACAGCACCCAGTACCACCGACGCATCACTCGGTCCTCTTCCCGTCCTCCTCCCCACCGTGCAGCGCATCTCCCAGGAACACCTCGACGCCGTCGCGGCGCAGCCTACCTAGCATCCGCGCCTCGACCCGGGCGGTGACCTCCACCACACCATCGCTGTGCGTCTCCCGCAATACCTGCGTCTCGCGGTGCAGCTCGGCCAGAAGGCGTCCGTCGGCAAGCGGCACCCGCACGCGCGCCAGCGGCCGCAGCGCCTGCGCCGACGCATGCAACGCCGCGCGCAGACCCGCCACGCCCGGGCCCCGCCCGTCGAGACCGGCGCTCGTCAACACCGCGTGCGGATAGCGCTCCCGCACTTGCGCCAGCAGCGCCGCGGGATCAACGACGAGATCCGCCTTGTTGAACACGTGGATCACCCGCTTGCGCTCGCGAGTGTGCGAAGCGCCCGCCCCGGGGTCCGCGGCGTACAGACCCATGTCCTCCAGCACCGCCTCGACCACGTCGACCTGCTCCTCCCACGTGGGATGCGACGCGTCGATCACATGCAGCAGGAGATCCGCCGCCCGGGCCTCTTCGAGCGTCGCCCGGAACGAGGCGACAAGATGGTGCGGCAGCTTCCGAATGAAGCCCACGGTGTCGCTCAGCCGGAATCGGTACCCGTCCCCGACCTCGATTTCGCGCGTAAGGGTGTCGAGCGTCGCGAAGAGCCGGTCCTCGACGAACACCTCGGCGCCCGACAGCGCGCGGAGCAGACTCGACTTGCCGGCATTGGTGTAGCCCAGGAGCACCGCGTGCGGCAGGTCGCGCCGCCCCTGGCGCTGGTTGGCGCGATGTTCCGCCACGTCCTCGAGCCGGCGGCGCAGGACCGAAATCTTCCGCCGGATCGCTCGCCGGTCGGTTTCGAGCTGGGTTTCACCCGGACCGCGTAACCCGATGCCGCCGCGGATACGGGAGAGGTGGGTCCACATGCGCATCAGGCGCGGCAGCAAATACTCGAGCTGCGCGAGCTCCACCTGCATCTTCGCCTCGGCGCTCCGGGCCCGGGTCGCAAAAATGTCGAGGATCACCTCCGCCCGGTCCATCACCCGCACGCCAGTCGCCTTCTCGAGGTTCACTCCCTGCACGGGCGAGAGCGGCTCGTCGAACAACACCAACGTGGCCCCTTCCTGCGCCAGCAGCCCCTTCAGCTCCTCGGTCTTTCCTGGTCCCAGATAGAGGTTGGGCGTCGGCGCTTCGATGCGCTGGATCAGGCGACCGACCACGCCGGCGCCCGCCGTATCGGCGAGCCGCGCGAGCTCGTTCAGGTGCTCATCCACGTGCACGAGATCGGCAGAGCCCTTGCGAGGCGCCCCGACCAGATAGGCGCGCTCCTGCGGCGGCTGGATGTCGATCAGCGCGCGGATGGGAATCCTCCCCGCCCGCTCACGGCAGAAACGCCCGGAGTGGCACGTCGCCCGATCCGTGAACCTGGACGCGCCGGTCGCCGACGGGCGTGCCCAGCGTGACCACGCCGGTGAGCCCGTAGCGAACGCCTTGCCGGGTGAGGAGCGCTCGCGCCCCGGCGCCGAGCCCGGCCCATTCGAAGCGAACGGGCACCGTGACGAGGCTGTGCTGTTGCGAGGGCAGCTCGACCGGAGCTTCGACCAGGGCATCGCCGAAATGCACCTGCTCCAGGTCGATGCCCAGCTCCAAACGCGTCGTCCGCAAGCGATAGTCGTTCGGATTGAACACGTCGAGCGCCAGATCGAGCGTGCCCCCGGTCAATCCGATCCCCGTCACCCGGACCTCTTGCAACGTGATCGACGGCTCCGCGAAACGCAGGGCGTGTCCCAGCGTGGCGCAGCCGGCGGCGAGCGCCGTGAGCGCGGCCCACCAGAGCGACCGTTTCATACGGGCCTCGTCCCACCCGCCGCATCGCGCTTCTGCTGCTGCCACCAATCGATCCGCTCCTTCACCGACTTCTCGTAGCCGCTGTCGGTCGGCTCGTACCAACGGCTGCCGCGCAGCGCGTCCGGCAGGTACTCCTGCGCCACATAGGCTCCCTCGTGGTCGTGCGCATACTGGTACCCTTCACCATAGCCGATCTCGTGCATCAGTTTCGTTGGCGCGTTGCGGATGTGGAGCGGCACCGGCTCGGCGGGATGCGCCGCTGCCGCTGCCGTTGCCTCCCCGAACGCCCGGTAGACCCGATTCGATTTCGGCGCGGTCGCCAGGTACACCGTCGCCTCGGCCAGCGCGAGCTCGCCCTCCGGACTTCCTAGAAAATGATAGGCGTCCTTGGCCGCGAGGGTGAGCGCCAGCGCCCGCGGGTCGGCGAGTCCTACGTCCTCGCTGGCGATGCGCACCAGGCGGCGCGCGAGATACAGCGGATCCTCCCCACCGGCCAGCATCCGGGCCAGCCAGTACAGCGCACCCTCGACGTCGCTCCCGCGCACCGCCTTGTGCAGTGCCGAGATGAGATTGAAGTGCTCCTCGCCACCCTTGTCGTACTTGCCGACGCGCTTCTGCAGCGCATCGGCAACCACCCCGACGGTGATCGCCCGCTTCCCTCCCCCCGTCCCCTTCCCCATCAGGTACTCCGCCGCCGCCTCGAGGGCCTGGAGTGCGCGGCGGGCGTCGCCATCCGACTCGCGGGTGAGCAGCGCGAGTGCATTCTCCTCGATCTCCAGACCGAGCCGGCCCAGCCCGCGGTCGCTGTCGGTCAGGGCGCGTCGCACGAGCGCGATCAGCTGCTCCGGCACGAGGGGCTGCAGC
>JBGQHV010000106.1:0-11619 GCA_041498155.1 Gemmatimonadota bacterium
CGTACTTCACGTCGTTACCGTTCCAGCTGAAGTGCCCGTGGTAGGCGCAGTACTGCGTGCCGAATCCGCCACCCAGGTTCACGCCCGAGCCGGTGAACACGAGGTAGACCGTGGAGGCGTCGAACGTCATGTTCCCGCTCGTGAACGCCTTGGTGACCTCCGCCCGGATCGCCGCGTCGGAAGGTTTGGAGCCGGGGTTCGCGTTGTCGGCCCAGAACTGTGTGTAGGCCACGCTGTTCGCGACCCGTTGTCCGGAGGAGTTGGTGTAGGTGTTATTGATGTTGAAGTACGCTGACGGGGCATAGTGGCCCAGGAAGTAGCCCACGATCGAACCGTCGGCCGATCCCGCGCCCTTGGCACCCGGGGTTGGACCGTTGTTGTAGATGCGGCTCGTGCCCCAGTAGATCGCGGATACTTTGGGGGTCACGAGGATCGGTCCGCCATGATATTGGATCCCGGTGCCGCGGGCCTTGGGCGCGAGCTCGATGCCGGCCGGAAGGAGTCCGCGCGCCGGCATGACGTGCACGCCCCAGCCGACGCTCGCGAAGTCCGGCGCCGGTGCGGCATCGGAAGGTTGTGTGACGTCGTCCTTGCCGCAGGCAGCGACGGCGATCGCGCCGCCCAACGCGATGAGGGGAATGCGGAATCTCATGCGGGTGATCCTCCGGGGTGACGGTTCGTCCGGGTGAGGAATCGTCCCTTAATCTGGAAATGCCGTGCCGCAGTGCAAGAGCATCCGGTCACCGTGATGGAGTAGGACACATGCCGACACGACGGGAAGTCATCGAACAGATCGCGGCACTCGGACTGGCCGCGCCGGCTGTCCGCCGGCTGCGTGACCTGGGTCACGCGGGTGGTCCGGCACTCGCGGCGCCCAGCGCGGCGCAGCGTGCTTGGCAGGACCTGGAGCTCGGCATGTTCGTGCACTTCGCCCCCAACACCTGGCAGGACAAGGAGTATGACGACCTGTCCTCCGCGCCCGGGGACGTCATGCCGCAGGTCGACGCGGCGCAATGGGCCGAGACCGCCCTGGCCTTGGGGGCCCGCTACATCGTCCTGGTGGCCAAACACGCCGGCGGGTTCTGTCTGTGGCAGACCGACACCACCGACTATGGCATCCGCGCGACGCCATGGCGCGCGGGCCGTGGCGACGTGATGGCCGATCTCGCGAGCGCCTGCGCCGCGCGGGGCCTGAAACTCGGCGTCTATCTGTCGCCGCGCGACGACCGGCACGGCGCCGGGCTCTCCGGCCGCTGCGCCACGCCCGTGGCGCAAGCCGTCTACGACGCGCTGTATCGCGCCCAGCTCACCGAGCTGCTCACCCGCTACGGCGCGATCACCGAGCTGTGGCTCGACGGCTCGAGCGTGGTGCCGACGGGCGATCTGGTCGCGCGTTACGCGCCGGACGCCATGGTGTTTCAGGGACCCCAGGCCACCATTCGCTGGGTCGGGAACGAGGACGGCTTCGCCCCCTACCCGTGCTGGAACGGACTGTACGCGCCCGACGCGCGCACCGGCATCGCGACGGCGTTGCACGGCGATCCCACCGGGGACGTGTGGATGCCGGTGGAAGTCGACGTCTCGATCCGCCGCCCCAACTGGTTCTGGAGCACGACGAATGAGAACCATCTGATCTCGCTCGACGATCTCGTCGAGATCTACTACCGCTCCATCGGCCGCGGGACGCAGCTGCTGCTCAACCTCCCCCCCGACCGCACCGGGCGCATCCCCGAGGCCGACGCCCTCCGGGCATCGCAGTTCGGGGATGAAGTGCGGCGCCGCTTCGGGCCCGCCGTGGGCGAGACCGGCGGATCGGCGCCGATCATTCCGCTCAGCTTCGACAACGCGACGCGCGTCGATCACGTGATCCTGCAGGAAGAGCTGAGCCGCGGCGAGCGCGTGCGCGCCTGGAAGTTGGACGGCTATGCGTTCGGCCACTGGCGCCGGCTTGGCGAAGGCTCAGCCATCGGTCACAAGCTCATCCATCCGATACCGCCTGACGGATACACCATCCTGCGCGTGACCGTGACGGAGAGCGACGGGGGCGTGGCGACGCTGCGTCGTTTCGCCGCCTACAACGCGGGGGTGTCTCCGCCGCGCACGTGGCAGGACGCCGCCCCGCTGTGGGCCGACGACGCGATCGGACAATGGAACAGCGATACCGTGAGTCTCGATCTGACGGAGAAGACAGTCACAGCAGGCCGCTACCGGCTCCGGCTCGTTCCCGAGCGTGGAGAGGCGGTGGAAATCCGGGACATGGATCTCCACATCGGGGAGACGGCGGCGCCGACCCTCGCGAACCCGGTACCCGGCCGCCGCGACGCGGCGTTCCTGACGATTCCGCTTCAGGGGAGCCGCGTCACGCTCAAGGCGCGCGTCCGCGGCGCCACGCACGGCACCATCCTCCTGCAACGCTGGTAGGAAACGCCCATGAAGACACCACGGATCTTACTCCTGCTGTTGGCGGTTGCGTGCCGCCCGGCGGCTCCTGACCAGGATCTCGCCAGCCCAGGTCCCCATCGTCTCCCCACCGGGCGTTGGCTTGATCCTGCCGGCACCACCACGCCCGTAGGGCAGATGCCGCTCGGCATGGTGGCGTCCCCCGGCGGCCGGCGGCTGGTGCTGCTGTTGGGCGGCTGGCGGGAGCACGGGCTGCAGGTGGTGGACCGGGAAGGGCGTGTGACGCAGACACTGCCGCAGGCGGCGGCGTTCGTCGGACTCACGTTCTCCGCCGACGGCGCCGTGCTCTACGCGTCGGGCGGCAACACCGATGTGGTCTATCGCTATCGCTGGGCGGACGATCGCGCGACCCTGGCGGATTCGATCGTCCTGGCGCCGCGCGCGCCCCGCGCGGACGGGTCGCACTATCCCGCGGGGCTTGCCCTGTCGGCCGACGGCCGGTCGCTGTACGTGGCCGAGAATCTCGCCGACTCGCTGGCGGTGGTGGACGTGGCGACGGGGGTGCTCGTGCAACGGCTCGCCACCGGCCGGTACCCCTACGGCGTCGCCGTCGGCGCGGATGGCGCGGTGTTCGTGTCCAACTGGGGGGCGAACACGCTCTCGGTGTTCTTGCCCGGGCCGGACGACAAGCTCGGGCCGGCGCCCGCGATCGCGGCCGGGCGCCATCCGTCGGCGCTCGCCCTGAACGCGCGGGGAACCCGACTGTTCGTCGCTTCGGGGAGCACGGATCGCATAGCGGTGGTGGATACGCGCGCGCGCCGCGTGGTGACGACGCTGCTCGATCCGCCGCCGGCGGGGCCGGACGAGGGGACCACGCCCAACGCGCTGGCGCTCTCCGCCGACGGCACGCGGTTGTTCGCCGCCGAGGCGGATGCGAACGCCGTTGCGGTGTTCGACCTCAGCGCCGCAACAGCCGGCGACACCGCGGCCCGCGGCGACGACCGACTCGCCGGGCGTATCCCCGTCGGTTGGTATCCGACCGCGCTCGTGGCGCTGAGCGATACGCTGCTCGTCGCCAACGGGAAGGGATCGGGCACCGGCTCCAACCGCGACGGCCCGCAGCCGGGTCGGGGGCACCCCGACACCAGCTACACGCTGGGGCAGATCCGCGGGAGTCTGAGCATCGTCCCCCTGCCGCGCGAGAGAGGGATGACGCTTGCCGCGCTCACCACGCGCGTCGAGCAGGCGAACGGGTGGGACAGCGTGCACGCCGGCGGGCGCGCCTATCCGCCGTTCACCCATGTCATCTACATCCTCCGAGAGAACCGCACCTACGATCAAGTGCTGGGCGACCTGCCGCAGGCCGACGGCGATACCTCGCTGGTCCTGTTCGGCCGGTCGGTGTCACCTAACGCGCATGCGCTGGTGGAGCGCTTCGGGATCTTCGACCGCTTTTTCGTCAACGCGGAAGTAAGCGCGGACGGCCACAACTGGTCGATGGCCGCCTACGCCACCGATTACACACAAAAGACCACCCCCGCCAACTACGACGGCGGGGGCCGCACCTATGACTACCAGGGAGAGAACCGGGACCAGATCCCCGACGACGACGTGGCTGAGCCGGCTATGGGCTATCTGTGGGACCTCGTCCAGCGCGCGCATATCGACTTCGCCAACTTCGGAGAATTCACCGTTGACCGCCCCGGTCCCGGCGGCACGCACGTCTACCGCGCGGCCAAGCCTTTCCTCGCCGCCCACACCGACAGCACGTATCCCGGCTGGGATCTGTCGATTCGGGACCAGCATCGGGTCGATATCTGGCTGGCGGCGTTCCGCCGCTGGGTAGACGCGGACCGGATGCCGGCGTTCCAGATCATCTACCTGCCGCAAGACCACACCTCGGGCGCCCGGGCGGGCGCCCCGACCCCGCGGGCCATGGTGGCGGACAACGACCTGGCCGTCGGCCGCGTCGTGGAGGCCCTGTCCCGGAGTCCGTTCTGGAAGAACACCGTGCTGTTCTCGATGGAGGACGACGCACAGGACGGCCCGGATCACGTCGACTCGCACCGCTCGCCGCTGCTCGTCGTCTCGGCGTACAATCGCGGCGGCGCGGTCCACCGCTTCACCAACACCACCGACGTGCTGCGCACCATGGAGGAGATCCTGCGTCTCGACGCGCTGTCGCAGTTCGACCACTACGGCCACCCGCTGCGCGACATCTGGCGGGACACACCCGATACGTCACCGTTTACAGCGCTCATGCCTGGTGTGCCGCCGGGCGAGCTGAACCCGGGGCAGGGCGGGGCCGCGCGCGACTCGCGCCGCCTCGATCTCGCGACCGCCGACGCCGCGGACATGGACCTGTTCAATCGGGTGCTGTGGATGGCGGTGAAGGGGGAGCATGCGACCTACCCCGGAACGCATCGCATGTCCGCGCTCGAGGTGCGGCGCTCGCAGTGAGCCATGGGCGCTCGTCAGCGCGATCGCCGGCGTCGTGGCGCTCGGCTGCACCGGCGCAGGGCGCGCACGGCTACGACGATACTGCCTCGGTGATGCGGGCGATCTTCCTGGGGGAGGGGTCGGCGCTTCGACGGGGTGTGGTCGCGCCGGCGTTTCGCAACGTGCACGTGTACGACCTGCTCGCCCGGATCCTCGGCCTCGTGCCGGCGGCGAACGACGGCAGCGCGGATTCGACGACGCTGTTGCTCCGCTAGGCTCCACCGTCGAGGAACGCCATGGCCTCGGTGCGGGAGCGGAACACGCCGACCTGCTTGGTGCTGCGGCCTTCGAGCCGCCGGTAGCTCTCGTACATCCGTCCCAGTCCGAAGGCGTAATCGCCGGGTGCCACGATGGCGAACTTGGACTGCGACTTCGTCGTGTCCATCGAGGCGGCCAGCTCGGCGAGCTGCTTGATGCGATCGACCGAGCGCAGGTCGATCTTCTCGACGTCGGTCATGTCCATCAGCTCATCGTAGCCGTTCACTTCCGGGCGCGACCAGACGTCCTGCTGATATCCGAAGATGTCGTCGCCGGAGAGCGTGCCACGGCCCGTGGCCATCACCAGCCGCCGGGTGTGATCGATCGTGTACTCGATGGGCATGGTCCACTCAAACTGCAGTGCCGGGTCGGCCTGGACAAGAAGGACAAGGACCTACTCGACCCCCATATTCCAGCATGGACCTACAGCTCGTCATCCTTGCGGCCGGGCTCGGCAGCCGCTACGGCGTCGGAGGGGGG
Organism: Gemmatimonadota bacterium; assembly: GCA_041498155.1. Taxonomy (GTDB): domain Bacteria; phylum Gemmatimonadota; class Gemmatimonadetes; order Gemmatimonadales; family GWC2-71-9; genus DASTHG01. The sequence goes on from JBGQHV010000106.1 coordinate 5,638, forward strand.
GGCCTGAAGCAGATGGAGACCGTCGGCCCCGGCGGGACGACCCTGATGGAGTACTCCCTCTACGATGCCCGGCGCGCCGGATTCGGCGAGGCGGTGTTCGTGATCCGCGCCGAAATGGCGGAGCGCTTCGGCGAATTCGCGGCGGCGCGCTTCGGGTCCCGGGTGCCCTGGCGCACGGTGATCCAGCGGCTGGAGGACGTGCCGCCGGGGGTGGCGCCGCCGGCCGGCCGCGTCAAACCTTGGGGCACGGCGCAGGCCGTGCTGGCGGCGGCGGACGTAATTCGCGGTCCCTGCGCGGTGCTCAACGCCGACGACTTCTACGGTGCCGAGGCGTTCGCCGCGTTGGCGGGGTTCCTTCGTCAGCCCGCGTCCGACCGGCTGCCGAGCCACGCGGTCGTCGGCTATCGTCTGCGGGATACCGTCCCGGAGGGCGGAGCGGTGAATCGAGGCGCGTGTCGCGCCGACGCAGCCGGCTGGCTCGAGACGATCGAAGAGGTGACGGGGCTCGCCCGTGCCGCCGATGGCCGCTACGCGGGGATCGGCGAATCGGGGGAGGTCGCGCTCGCCGGTGACGCGCTCGTGTCCATGAACCTGTGGGGATTCACCCCTGCGATTTTCGACACGCTGCGCCGCGGATGGCGCGAGTTCTTCCATTTGGAGCCAGGAGCGCGGGAGTACCTCCTGCCGACGGTGGTGCGCGAGGCTGTGAGGCGCAACGAATGCCGAGTGAAAGTGCTCGAGAGCGGGAGCCGGTGGTTCGGCATCACCCACGGGGCCGATCGGTCGGTGGTGTCGGGCGAGCTGCAGCGGCTCGTGTTCGAGGGGCGCTATCCCGAGCGGTTGTGGGACTGAGCGGGGCGGTCGCCGCTGTGGCCCGCACGTTCCGGGTAGGCGGCGAGATCACCTGCATCGCGGCCGTGCCGGGCGGCCACATCAACGACACGTACCGGGTGGATGTGCGCGGCGCGGGCGGGGAAGCGCGAGCGTTTCTATTGCAACGCCTCAACGCCGCCGTGTTCCGCCGGCCCGATCTCGTGATGGAGAACGTGGCCCGCGTGACGCGTCACGTCACGCTCGCGGCGCGGGCGGCCGGGCGGACGTCTCCCCTGGCTCCGCTCGTCCTCACCGATCACGGCGCCGACTGGCTCGCCGACCCCATCGGGGGTGTGTGGCGGATGTTCGTCTTCGTGCCGGGTTCGGTGGTGCGCGAGCGAGCCCAGTCCCCCGCCGATTGTGAGGCGGCGGGGCGAGCGTTCGGAGGGCTGCTCGTGCTGCTGGCGAATTGGGACAATGCGCCGCTGCACGAGACGATTCCCGGATTCCACGACACCCGTGCCCGGCTGGCGCAGCTGGCGGCAGCGGTCCGCAGCGACGTCGCCGGCCGGGTCGCGGGGGCCCGTGCCGAGATCGAGAGCGTCGCGGAGGCGCGCCGGCTCGCCGACGTCCTGCCCCCGCTGCTCGCCTCGGGTGAAGTCCCGGTCCGGGTCGCCCACAACGACGCCAAACTCGCCAACGTGCTGCTCGACGGGCGCATCGGGGCCCCGGTGTGCGTCGTCGATCTGGATACGGTGATGCCCGGCTCCGCCCTGTACGATTTCGGCGACCTGGTGCGCTCGACGGTGAGTCCCACGGCCGAAGACGACGTGGACCTGTCCCGGGTCGCGGTCAACCTGGAATTCTTCGCGGCGCTGGCCCGGGGATACCTGGCGGCCGCCGGGGCGGTGCTCACCGCCCGGGAGCGCGAGCTGTTGGTGTTCGCGGGGCAGCTGATCACGTTCGAGCAGGCGGTGCGGTTTTTGACCGATCATCTGGCCGGGGACGTGTACTATCGCATCGACCGGCCGGGGGAGAACCTCGATCGCGCCCGCTCGCAGCTGGCCTTGCTGCGGTCACTCACCGATCTGGGACCGGCCCTTCAGGAAATCGTCGCCCGGCTTGCATCCCCGGCAGTCGCGTCCTAGCGTTCTGCCCGACCCTCCTCCCGAGATCGCGTCCCATGTCTCCATCGGCCCGCAGCGCAGCCCTGAACCGGATGCACATGGCGGTGAAGGAGCTTATGGAGCAGCTGGCCGCCGTCGGGTCGGAGGAGCCGGAAGGGCTGGAGGATCTGAAGAGCGCGGTGGATGACGTGCGGCTGCGGTTGTGGGGCGTGCTCATGGCCGTCAACACGCCCCGCGACAAGGGGTTCGGGGAGCGGTTCCGGCTGCGCCGTGCCGGGGAAATCCTGCAGGGGATCATGACCGACGCCGACGGAGGGCGCTTGAGCCTCACGAGCAAGGAAGCGGCGGAGCTGGGTGTGGTGGCGCGTGAGATGGGGCGGAGGGTGACGGAAGAGCACACGGGGGGGTGAGCAGAGCCTCTCACCTGACCGGCGCCGCCGTCAGCTTCTTCAACTCCCGCACCAGCCGCCGCTGCGCCGTGGCGTCTTTGGCCGCGATGAAAATCGTGTCGTCTCCCGCGATGGTCCCTACCACGTCGCCCCACGCCATGCGGTCGAGCGCCAGGCCGACGGCACTCGCCTCCCCGGGCGGGGTGTGCAGCACGATGAGCGAGTCGCCCGCGGTCTCGATCCCGATGACGTCCTCGGCGACCCGGCGCAGGTCGGGATCGGGCGAATGCGTCGCCACCGACGGCGGCCGCTGGTAGGAGCCGCCCGACTTCACCAGGCGCAGCGCCTTGATGTCGCGGCTCACCGAGGACTGGGTGACGTCCCACCCCTCGGCCGCGAGCGCTTCCGCCAACTCCTCCTGGGTTCGGATCGCTCGTGTACTGATCAGCTCAAGGATCTTGAGGAGGCGCTTGCGGCGCTCGGCGCTCACGGGGCCATGACCTCCGGATCGAAACCCGCAAGACGCTGCAGCGCGGCCGCGTAACGGCGACGCGCCTGGGCGCTCCAACGCCGGCGCGCTCCGAGCCTCCGGCGTACCGGGCCCAGATCCAGGTTGCCGAGACTCCCCGGGCTCTTCCGGCGGGCGAATGGATCCGTCGCAGGGAAGCGCTCCCCGCGCGCCAGCGCGGCCGCCACGGCGCGATAAGCGGCGCGGAACGGCTCGCCCGCTTCGGTGCGGCGCAGCACCTCATCGGTGGCGAGCGGATCTCCCGCGAGCAGCGCCGCGCCCCGCACCCGATCCACGCCGAGCTGAGGTACGGCCGCAGCGAGCATGGCGAGCATCTCGCGGGTGCGATCCAGTCCGCGCAGCAACGGTTCCTTGATCAGCTGGAAATCGCGATGATACCCGCTGCCGAGCTTCGACTTCAACGACAGGACCGCGACGAGGTCGGTGTCGAGCGCCGCGGCGCGCGCGCGGGTCAGCTCGAACACGTCGGGGTTGCGCTTGTGCGGCATGAGGCTCGACCCGGTAGCGAGGGCGCGTGGTAACACGAGCAGGCCGTATTCCTCGCCGCTGTACAGCACCGCATCGGTCGCGAGCTTTCCCGCCTCATGCCCCAGCTCGGCGCACCAGGCGAGCACCGCCGCCTCGAGCTTGCCGCGGCCGTTCTGCACCGTCGCCACGTTGTGCTCCGGCGCCGCGAAGCCCAACGCGCGAGATGCGACGGCGCGCTTCAGCGGCAGCGGCACGCCGTACCCCGCGGCGCTCCCCAGCGGGCAGCGGTCGATCCGCGCCCAAAGCGCCGGAAGCGACTCCAGTGTGTCGAGCATTCCCTCGGCGAACGCCGCTGCCCAGAGCCCGGCCGAGGACGGCATGGCGCGGCGCTGATGGGTGTAGCCCGGCCACAGGGCGCTGCGGTGGCGCGAGGCGAAGCGCATCAGTTCCTGGACCAGCGCCGCCGCCGAGTCGTGGATCTCGAGCAGCGCGGCCTTGAGGTAGAGCCGCAGGTCGCAGGCGATCTGGTCGTTACGCGAGCGTCCGGTGTGGAGCCGCTGTCCCGTGGTACCGAGACGTTTGGTCAGCCACTCCTCGACCGCGGTGTGGGCGTCTTCCTGCCGCGCGCCGATGCGCAGCTTGCCATCCCGCGCGGCTTTGAGCCCGGCCCGCAGCCCAGCCCGCAGCGCCCGATGATCCGCGGTCGAGATGAGCCCGGAGGCCCGCAATCCCTCGACGTGGCCCAGACTGCCCAACACGTCCCAGGGGAGCAGGCGCGTATCCCAATGGCGATCATCACCCACAGTGTAGGCGAGCATTTGCGCGTCGGCGCCGTTGCCGGTCTGCGACCAGAGCGTTCCCGAGCGGGGGCGGCGCTTCACGCGAGATACTCCGTGGCGAGCCGTGCGTAGAACGCCCGGGCGGCGCTCACTTCGGCCACCGTGACCCATTCGTCGGGGGCGTGGCTGTTGCGGCTCGTGCCGGGACCGCACTTAATCGCGTCGCGGTCCTTGAGGAAAACCCAGTCGGAGCAGGTGGGACTGCCGAAGCAGCGCGCCTCGGGCCGCACCCGGAGCGCCGCGGCGAGCAGCCGAGAATTCGGCGGCGTCTCGCACGGGACGAGTCGGTCCGAGGTGACCACCACTTCGCTTGCCAGCGCGTGCCGCAGCGCATCGGCGATCTCGGCGTGCGACCAGGCGGGGGTGGTGCGCACATCGAGTACGGCGCGCGCTACGGGCGGCGTCACGTTGCGGCCTACGCCGGCCTCGAGCATGGTCGGCGTGATGGTGGGGTGACCGAGCACCGCGTGCGCCCGGTCGCGGGCAACGCTTTCCAGCGCGATCAGGTCGCGGGCCAGGCGCTGGGTCGCGTTGACGAACCGACCACCGCCGTTGCCGTCGTCCGCATAGCCGGCGTGGCGCTGGTCGCCGCGCGCCACCAGGTCCACCATCATCAGGCCGCGCTGCGCCACGGCGATATCGAGGTTGGTGGGCTCGCCCACGACGGCGCCGTCGATCTGGCCCGCCGAGGCCGCCAACTCGGGCATCGAGGTCAGGCGAGTTTCCTCGCCGCAGCCCAGCAGTACGAGGAGGCGCCCGCGGGGTGGGCCGCCGCGCGCCGCCACGTCGTGCGCGGCCGCGAGCATCGCCGCCACCGACGCCTTGGCGTCGCCCGAGCCGCGGCCGTACAGCCGGCCGTCCTCGAACACCGGCGTGAACGGATCGCGCGTCCACCCTTCGCCGGGCGGCACCACGTCGAGATGCGACACCAGCGCGAGGGTAGCGCCGTCCTGCTTGCTCTCGACCTCGATCGACACTCCCGTCCCGTCGCGCTTCACCTTCAGGTCCCAGGCGCGCGCCGCATCCTCGACCCGGCGTGCCACGGCCTCCTCGCCACCGCTCACCGACGGCGTGGCGACGAGCTCCGCCAGGAGCGCGATCTCAGTCGGCCAGGTCGGCGTCAACTTCCGCAGCCTTTTCCTTGCGACCGACGATCATCGTGCCGCAGCCGACGCCCGTGAAGACCTCGAGCAGCAGCGAGTCGGGCGCGCGCCCGTCGATGATGTGGGTGCGCTCGACACCCTTGGTGGCGGCGCGGATGCACGCCTCGACCTTGGGACGCATGCCGCCGATGAGCGCGCCGCTGGCCATCAGCTCGGCGAGATCGCCGGGGTCGGCGAACGTCACGAGGGTGGCGCCGTCGTGCCGGTCGCGCAGCACCCCGGGCGCGCCGGTGAGGAAGATCAGCTTCTGCGCGCCCAGGGCCACGGCGAGAGACTCGGCCACCGTGTCGGCGTTGACGTTGTACACGCCGCCCTCCTCGTCGCCCGCCAGGCTCGCCACCACCGGGACGAAACGGGCATCGAGCAGCGTCTTCAGGAGATGCGGGTCCACGCGATCGATGTCGCCCACGTGCCCGAAGTCCACCTGGCGCGTGCTGCCATCGTCGTCGGTCACCATGACCGGCGGCCGGCGATGCGCCGTGAGCAGCTCCCCGTCCACGCCCGAGATGCCCACCGCCTGTACACGATGGCCGCGCAGCGCCGAAAGCACGGCGACGTTGAGCTGCCCGCCATACACCATCGTCACGACTTCGAGCGTCCGGTCGTCGGTGACACGCCGTCCCGCCACCAGCTCGGGCTCGATGCCGAGCCGGC
>JBGQHV010000107.1:0-11539 GCA_041498155.1 Gemmatimonadota bacterium
CCGCGCGCGCGGCAGGCTACGCCTGGATCGGCATCACCGATCATTCGGGTTCGGCATCGTACGCCGGCGGCTTGAAGGCCGCCGACGTGCCGCGTCAGCACGACGAGATCGACGCGGTCAACGCGAAGACGGAGGGGATCCGGGTGCTGAAAGGCGTCGAAGCGGATATCCTGGCCGACGGCTCCCTCGACTACGGCCCGGATGTCCTGGACCGGTTCGACTTCGTGATCGGCTCGGTCCATTCGGGGTTCGGGATGAACGCCGAGGAGATGACGGCACGGATGCTCCGCGCTATCGACGACCCCCACCTGACGATCCTCGGGCACCCCACCGGACGCATGCTGCTCACCCGCGAGCCGTACCCCCTCGATCTGGACCGCGTGCTCGCGGCGGCCGCGGCACGTCAGGTGGCCGTCGAGGTGAACGCCGATCCGCACCGGCTCGACCTCGACTGGCGCCTGGTGCGCCGCGCCAAGGATCTCGGCGTCACGATCTCGCTCGGCGCCGATGCCCATTCCGTGGCGGGGATGGCCAACGTCTCCATCGGGATCGGCGTCGCCCGCAAAGGATGGCTCACCGCGGCCGACCTGCTCAACACACGCGACGCTGCGGGGATGCTGGCGTTCGCCCGGGAGCGACGCGGCGCATGAAACGGACCCGGCCCTCTATAAAGAGGAAGACGGCGCGCGGCGCGGAGTCCCTGGCCCTGCGTCGGGCGCGCACCCGGAAGATCGTCGCCCGGCTGCGGCGGGAATTCCCCGAGGCCCGGTGCGCGCTCGATCACGAGAACCCGCTCCAGCTGCTCGTCGCCACGATTCTCTCGGCCCAGTGCACCGATGTGCGGGTCAACATGGTCACGCCCGCGCTGTTCGCGAAGTATCACTCGGCCGCCGACTTCGCCGCCGCGGATCCACGAGAGTTCGAGCACGAGATCCAGAGCACCGGTTTCTTCCGCAACAAGACAAAGTCGATCCTTGGCATGGCCCGGGCGCTGCTCGAGCGACACGGGGGCGAGGTGCCCGACACGATGGAGGCCCTCGTGGCGCTGCCGGGCGTCGGCCGCAAGACTGCGAACGTCGTCCTGGGGAACGCCTTCGGGAAGAACGAAGGGATCGTCGTCGATACGCACGTCCAGCGCATCAGCGGACTGCTCAAGCTCACCCGGGAGACGACGCCCGAGAAGATCGAGCGGGACCTGGTCGAGCTGGTGCCGCGCAAGGACTGGACGATCTTCTCGCACCTGATCATTCTCCACGGTCGCAAGACGTGCATTGCCCGACGGCCGAAATGCGAGAGTTGCCGGATCAATGAGCTGTGCCCGAGCTCGAGAGTCTGAGGTGCGATGACCCTCCCCCCCGTCGACGAAGCCTCCCTGATCCGGGATCGCCGCGACCTGCACCAGCACCCCGAGCTGGGATTCCAGGAGACGCGCACCGCCACGCTCGCCGCCGAGCGGCTGCGGCAGCTCGGCTACACGGTGCGCACCGGCGTCGGACGCACCGGCGTCGTGGGGACGAAGGGCGACGGCGCGCGCTGCGTGCTGCTGCGCGCCGACATGGACGCGCTCCCGATCGAGGAAGCGAACGATGTCCCCTACCGCTCGCGCCACGCCGGCCGGATGCACGCGTGCGGGCACGATGGGCACGTGGCGATCGGCCTCGAAGTGGCACGCCGGCTTGCGGCCACCGCCCTGCCGGGCTGCGTGAAGTTCGCGTTTCAGCCCGCCGAAGAGATTTCCGACGGCGCCGGCGCGATGATCCAGGACGGCGTGCTCGCCGCTCCGACGGTCGACGCGGCGTTCGGGATCCACCTCTGGAACACCCTTCCGGTGGGGACAATCGGTCTCATGGCGGGGCCGGTCATGGCCTCGGTCGACCAGTTCGAGATCACGATCATCGGGAAGGGCGGCCATGCGGCCATGCCGGACCTCACGATCGATCCCGTGCTCGTGGCGGCGCACGTCGTGACGGCGTTGCAGAGTCTCGTCTCGCGGCGGCGCGATCCCTTCGAGGAAGGGGTCGTGTCGGTGACGCAGATCGCCGCCGGCCACGCCTTCAACGTCATCCCGGAGCGGGCCACGCTGCGCGGCACCGTGCGGACCTTCGGCGGCCGGTTCTTCGAGGACGCTCCCAGCCTGGTCGAGAACACGGCGCGCGGCATCGCGGCGGCGTTCGGCGCCGAGGCGACCGTGGAATTTCGCCGCCTGACCAGCCCCCTGGTGAATGAACCGTCGATGACCGACCTCATGAAAGGCGTAGCGGAGGAAGTCGTAGGAAGAGAGCATGTGCAGGGTGGGATCCGGACGATGGGAGGAGAGGACATGAGCTACTTCCTCCAGCGGGTGCCCGGGTGCTTCGCGTTCGTGGGTTCAGCGCGGGCCGACGGCACCTCCTCATCGCATCACAGCCCCACGTTCGACATCGAGGAAGCAGCGTTGATGATCGGTGCCGAGCTGCTCACGCGCACGGCGGTACGGTACCTTGGAGCATGAGTCAGAACCTCCTCTCCGCCGAAGCCTCCGCCTACCTGAAGTCCGCGGCACACCAACCGGTCCACTGGCTCCCCTGGGGTGATGCGGCGTTCGCGCTCGCGCAGGAGGAGAACAAGCCGATCCTGCTCGACATCGGCGCGGTGTGGTGCCACTGGTGTCACGTCATGGACGGGGAATCCTATGAAGACCCCGCCGTAGCCGAGATTCTGAACCGCGACTTCGTCTGCATCAAGGTGGATCGCGATGAGCGCCCCGACGTGGACGCCCGTTACCAGCGCGCCGTTCAGGCGCTCACCGGACAAGGCGGGTGGCCCCTCACCGCCTTCCTGACGCCCGCGGGCGAGGTGTTCTTCGGTGGGACCTACTTCCCGCCCGAAAACAATTCCTACGGGCGCCCCGGTTTCGCCACCATGCTGCAGCACGTGGCACGGTTGTATCGCGAGGATCACGCGAAGGTCAGCGAGAATGCGCAGGCGATCCGCCGCCACGTGGTCGAGTCGCTCGATGAGGCCAAGGCGGGCACGGTCACCCCCGGCGTGCTCGACCAGGCCCTGTCCCACATGGCGCGCCTGTTCGACGTCCGCTACGGCGGCTTCGGCACGGCGCCCAAGTTCCCGCACCCGGGGCCGTGCATGCTGTTGACCGCCCGCTGGCACGACACCCGGGAGGAGTGGCTCCGCGAAATCGTCGAGAAGACCCTCGGCGGGATGGCGGGGGGAGGTGTGTACGATCAGCTGGGCGGCGGGTTCCACCGCTACTCGGTGGACGAGCGTTGGATCGTGCCGCACTTCGAGAAGATGTCCTACGACAACTCGGAGCTGCTCAAGGCCTATCTCACCGCCGCGGCGGCGTTCGGCGACGTGCGCTGGCGCGAGGTGGCGGCGGGGATCGTCGACTGGGTGCTCGAGGTGCTGACCGATCGCGCGCACGGCGCGTTCTACACGTCGCAGGACGCCGATGTGGGCCCGGGCGACGATGGCGACTACTGGACCTGGACCGTGGAGGAGACCCGCGCCGCCCTGCCGGATCCGGCATTCGAGCTGGCGCGACGCAGCTTCGACATCGACATCGAAGGCGAGATGCCCCACAACCCGGCGAAGAACGTGTTGTGGCGCAAACGCGAGCCGGCGACCGACGCCGAGCGCGCGCTATTCGCGACGGCCGTGCGGCAGATGAAGGCCGCGCGGGACCGGCGCCCCGCTCCCACCGTAGACACCGCGGCCTACGTCAGCTGGAACGCGATGATGGCTGCTGCGTTTCTCCAGGCCGGCGCCGTGCTCGACCGCCCCGAGTGCAATACGATCGCCCTGAAGGTGCTCGAGCGAATTTGGGCCGAGTCCTGGGACGCCGCGGCGGGAATGAGCCACGTCCTCGGGCGCCCCGGTGGCGGACCCCGCGGTATGCTCGACGACAACGTGCAGAGCGCGGCGGCGTTCCTCGACGCGTTCGAGGCGACCGGCGCGGATCACTGGCTCGAGCGCGCGATCGCGGTGATGACGTATTGCGCCGCATCCCACTGGGCGACGCACTGGGACGATCCCACCGGCGGCTACTTCGACCTGGCGCAGGGCATGACGGGCACGGCCTACCTCGCCGCCCGCGCCAAGCCGGTGCAGGACGCGCCGACGCCCTCGCCCAACGGCGTGGCCGCGCTCGTCCTGGCGCGTCTCTGGGCGCTCACGGATTCGGCCGAGTGGCGCACGCGGCTCGACCGGCAGCTCGGCGTGTTCGCGGGCGTCGCGGGGGAGCTCGGGCTGCACGGCGCCACGTTGCTGAGCGCCGTTGACTGGGCGCTGCACCCCGTGACCCGCATCGAGGTATCCGGACCCGCGGGCGAAGGTCCCGCCTGCGCCATGCACCTGCTCGCCCTCCAGACGTACCGGCCGCGCAAGGTCGTCATCCGCACGATCGCCGACCGCCCGGCCGCCACGGTATGCGTGGGCACCACCTGCTCGCTCCCGGTCACGACGCCGGACGCCTTGCGGGGGCTGCTGGCGTGAAGCGGCGCCTGCTCGGGCGCACCGAGCTCGCCGTGAGCGAAGTCGGGTTCGGCGCGTGGGCGATCGGCGGCAACCGCTACGGCAACTCGTACGGCCCCACCGACGATCGGGAATCGCTCCGGGCGGTGCGGCGCGCGTTCGACCTGGGGTGCAACTTTTTCGATACGGCCGACGTGTACGGTCACGGCCACAGCGAGGAGATCCTGGGAGCGGCGCTCGCCGGGGTGCGCGACCGCGTGTTCATCGCGACCAAAGTCGGGGGGAATTTCTACAACCGCGACATCCATCCGTTGTTGCGCGAGCGGGTCGCGCAGGCCGCGGGCGTCCCGTACGCGCAGATCCCGCCGGACGTGCCGCTGCCGGTCACCCACGACGCCAACTTCTCTTCCGAATACGTGCGCTTCGCGCTGGGCCGCTCGCTGGAGCGGCTGCGCACCGACTACGTCGACCTGCTCCAGCTGCACAACCCGCCGCTGCAACAGATCGGCACGATGGAGACCTACGGGGCCCTGGAGGATATGCGGAAGGAAGGCCTGATCCGCGCGTACGGCGTGTCGGTGCATTCCCCCGAGGAGGGTCTGGCCGTAATCCAGGCCACCATGCCCGACACGGTGCAGCTGGTGTACAACCTCGCGCGCCGGGAAGCGGAGTCGGCGTTCTTCCCAGCCGCCCGGGCCGCCAACGTCGGGGTGATCGTGCGCGAGCCGCTCGCCAACGGCTTCCTGGCCGGCCGGTACGCCGAGGACAGCACGTGGGACAAGGGCGACATCCGGGCCCGGATGCCGCAGCAGTACGTCGGCCAGCTCGTGGCCCTGGGCCGCCGCGTGCGCGAGCTGGCCACCCGCACCGGGGCGACCACCCCAGCGCAGCTCGCGCTCAAGTTCGTGCTGGACAACCCGACGGTCTCTACCGTGATTGTAGGGACCAAAACCGTCGTGCAGGCGGACGAAAACTTCGACGTGGAGACCTGATGCCCAACAAGAGCGCCGTGATGGACACCGCGCGGGGAACGATCGAGCTCGAGCTGTACGCCGACGAGGTCTCCGATACCGTCGCCAACTTCGAGAAGCTCGCCAACTCCGGCTTCTATGACGGCACCAAGTTCCATCGCGTCATCCCCAACTTCATGATCCAGGGCGGCGATCCCTATTCGAAGACCGGCAAGGGGCCCGTCGGCACCGGCGGCCCCGGCTACCACATCAAGTGCGAGACCAGCCGCAACACCCACAAGCACATCGCCGGCACCCTCTCCATGGCCCATGCCGGGAAAGACACCGGGGGCAGTCAGTTCTTCATCTGCCACTCTCCGCAGCGACACTTGGACGGCGTCCACACCGTTTTCGGACAGGTCACGAAGGGGATGGACGTTGTCAACCAGATCAAAGGCAACGATGAATTGAAGTCGGTGCGGGTGCAGTAGCCGACTCGGCCGCCTTCCACCCATACGAGGAGAGCGATTTCATGCGTACCCTGGCAGTACCCATCATCCTGTGCGGCATCGCCGCCGCCCCATTGGCGGGGCAGTCCGAGCACGGCGCGTTCGTCGTCACGCTCGGCAAGGACACCATCGTCATCGAGCAGTACACCCGCACCGCCACGACGCTCGAAGGCGACATGCTGATCCGCGGCGCCATCGTCACGCAACGCCACTACAGCGGAACCCTGAAGGCCGACGGGTCGCTCGCCACCTTCGACATGACCAACCGCAACGCCGGCAATCCGCAGGCGCCGTCGACGCATTTCGTGGTGGCGTTCGGGGACACGACGGTCGTGGACGTGACGCGCGATACGACGCACACCCAGATCAAGGTCGCGACGCCGAACGGCGCCCTGCCGTTCCTCAACTTCTCCTACGCCATGTACGAGCTGTACGGCCTCCGCGCCAAGGCGACGGGCAAGGACACCGTGGCCACGCTGCCGCTCGGCGCGAATTCGTTGACGCCGCTCGTCGTGCACCACCCGACAACGGACTCTCTCACCGTCGCGTTCGCCGGCGACGCCCCGACCCTGTTTCGGGTCGACGCCACGGGTTGCATTCAGGCCGTGGACGGGCGGTTCACCACGCAGAAGGTCTTGAGCGCCCGCCTGCCGACCGTGGACTTTGCCGCCCTTTCGACCGCGTTCGCGACCAAACCGCTGGGCCAGCTCTCGCCGCCCGACTCCGTCCGCGCGACCATCGGCGGCGTCGCCGTCGGCGTCGACTACGGCCGTCCGTCCGCGCGCGGCCGCAAGATCTTCGGGGCGGAGACCGAATCGCCGCGGCCCGTCGTCCTCTGGAACCAGGTGTGGCGCACCGGCGCGAACTTCGCCACTCGGTTCACCACCGCGGCGGATCTCGTCGTGGGCGGCCAGACGATCCCCGCCGGCACCTACACGCTCTGGACGCTGCCTTCGCCCACCGGCTGGAAGCTGATCATCAACAAGCAGACCAAGGCGCCGTGCGCGACGGCGGCCGAGTGCGCCGATCCCCGGCGGCCCAGGCTGTGGGGCACCGATTACAGCGCGGACTCCGACCTCGTGCGGGTGGACATGCAGACCGCCGCGCTCACCACGCCCGTCGAGGAGTTCATGATCACCGTCGAGCCCCAGGGCGACGGCGGCGTGCTCGCGGTCACGTGGGAGAAGACGAGAGCGTGGGTCGCGTTTGCCAAGAAATGAGAGGCGCTAGCCGATAGCATGCATCTGGACTTCGCCGTCGTCGCCGACTACGCCCTCGTCGATCAAGCCGGGAAGATCTCGGTTCTCGGCATCTTTCAGCACATCTGGGTGCAGCAGTTTCCCGCGATGCATCCGCGGCTGCACCTCGTGCTGCGGCTCAAGGGCAAGCGCACCGAGATCGGCGAGCACCGCGTGCAGATCCGCCTCAGCGACGACGCGGGCGCGGAGATCCTGGGCGGCAACGGGACCGTCACGTTCAACGAGCCGCCCGCCGGTGTGACCGATATCGAGGCCGCCGCGATTCTCGTCTTCGACGTCCCGTTCCCGCACCACGGAGTGTATCGCTTCGAGATCACGATCGACGGCGAGCGCGCCGCCGAGGTCCCGCTCAGCGTGAGCCAGATGCCGCCGCCGGGCGCGGCTCCCGATGCGCCTGGCATCCACTAGCCGGAGCCCCACCGCCGGCTGGCTGCCCCTGCTCCTCGCCGCCGCTGCGCTGGCGCTGGCGTGGAACCTGGGCGGGCATCACTTCCTCGATCCCGATGAGGGCCGCAACGCCGAGGTCGCCCGCGAGATGGCGGCGACCAACGATTACGTGGTCCCCCGCTTGGACGGGCTCCCCTATCTCGACAAGCCGGTGCTGTACTTCGCCGCGGCCGCGGTCACCATGGAGGCACTCGGCCCCGGCGAGACCGCGGCACGCCTCCCCGCGCTCCTCGCCACGCTCGCGACGATCGCCCTCGTCGTCTGGTTCGCCCGCGCTCGCTGGGGAAACGACGCCGGGTGGCTGGCCGGACTCGCTCTGGCCACCATGCCGATGGTCGCCGCCTACGCCCGCACCACGATCTTCGACAGCACCCTTTCCTTCTTTACGACCGCCGCCATCGTGTGCTTCGTCGTGGAACGCCCCGTCCTCGCCTGGGCGGCGATCGGCGCCGGCGGCCTCACCAAGGGCCCGATCGCGATCCTCATCCCCCTCGCCGCGCTGATCCCCTTCGCCCTGCTCACCGGCATTTCGCTGCGGCGCCTGTTCCCATGGCGGGGATTGCTGGCCTTCGCGGTCGTGGCGCTGCCGTGGTTCTTGGCCGTGACGGCCCGGATCCCTGAATTCCCGCACTATGCCTTCGTGCGCGAGACGTTCGAGCGCGTGACGACGCGGAGTTTCCACCGCACGGCGCCGTTCTGGTACTATCTGCCGATCCTCCCCGTCGCCGCCTTCCCGTGGACCGTACCGGTCCTGTCGCGCCTCCGCCCGAGCACGATGCGGTGGACGTGGCTCGCGCGCACCGTCAACGCCAACGCCACGGACCCGCTGCTCCTCGCTTGTTGGGTGCTCGGCCCGCTGGCGTTCTTCTCGCTCAACCAGTCGAAACTGCCGCAGTACGTGCTGCCGCTCATGCCGGCGTTCGCTCTCGCCGCCGCCCGGAGCTTGACCCGCGACGGCGTGACCACCGGGTGGAAGACGTACCTCGTCTCCGCCGTGGCGTTCGCGGCGGCGCTCGGATCGGTCACCCTGTGGCTGCCGCACTCGATTCCACTCACCGCCGCGGAGCTGGCGGCGATTCCCGTCGCGGCTCGCGCGCTGGCCGTAGCCTTGCTCGTCTCGGCGGCGCTCGTGGCGTGGGGCGCGCGACGCGCGAGCCTCGGCCTCGTGGCGGCCGGATACGCGATCGTGGTGCTAGTGCTCCCGATCGCCATCGCGGCGCTGCTGCGCGCGGTGGGCGACGACCGCTCCGCTTACGCGCTGGCCACGGCGGTCCGGGACCGCGGCAACATCGTCGCCGTCGCCGCCTACCCGCCGTCGCTCCCGTTTTACCTCGGCCGGCCGGTCCCCGTCGCGACCGCCCACGCCCGCGAGCTCACGAGCAACTTCATCGCGGACTACGCCGACCAGTACCGCGCGGTCCCGGGCTCCCCGCTGCTCGCCGCCGACGCCTGGCGCGATCGACTCGCCCGCTGCCCGGAACCCACCGTCTTCGTGACGCGCGCCGGGGATCGTGACACGCGAGCGGCGCTCTCGCCGCTGCCGCTGCTCTTCGCGGACGGCCACTACGCGGCGTACGGTCCCTGTGCGGCGCAGGCACAGCCCTGATGTGCGGCATCTTCGGCGTCGTCTCTCTCACCGGTGCTCCGCTCCAGCATCCCGACTGCCTCGCCGCCATGGCGCGCGCGCTGGCGCATCGCGGGCCGGACGGGGAGCGCATCGTCGGGAACGACCGGGCTCGCATCGGGGCGCGACGGCTCGCCATCATGGACCTGACGACCGGGGACCAGCCGTTTCAGAGTCCCGACGGCTCGATCTGGATGGTGTGCAACGGGGAGATCTACAACTCGCCGGCGTTGCGCCGGGAAGCGACCGGTTGGGGCTATCCGTTCCGCTCGCACGGCGACATCGAGAACATCGTGCCGTTCTACGAGCGCCTCGGGCCCGACGCCGTGAGCCGGCTCGACGGCATGTTCGGTCTGGCCGTGTGGGACGACCGCCGCGCGCGCCTGGTGCTCGCCCGCGACCGCGCCGGCGAGAAGCCGCTCTTCTGGACGCGAGTCGACGGCGAGCTGCGTTTCGCATCTGAGTTGCAGGCGCTGCTCGTATTCCCCGATCAACCCCGCCGCCTGGACCACGCGGCCGCGGCGCTGTATGCCGCGCTGGGCTACGTCCCGGCGCCGCACACCATGCTGCAGGGGATCCACAAGCTCCCGGCCGCGCACCTCCTCGTAGCCGAGCGGGGCGGCGATATCGCCATTCGGCCCTACTGGTCGCCGGCGGCGGCCGCCTCCGCTCCATCCCACCTCACTGGAGCCGACGCGTTGCGGGAAGCGCTGCTCGCGGCCGTCGAGCGCGAACTGATGTCCGACGTCCCGGTGGGCGTGTTCACGAGCGGCGGGCTGGACTCCTCCTTCCTCGCCGGCGCCGCGTCGCGCGTGATGCCCGGGGAGCGGATCCACACCTACGCCGCGCGGTTCGCCGCGCCCGGGTACGATGAGAGCGACTTCGCCGCGGCCGTCACGCGCGACATTCGCACCGTCCACCACGTGGTCACCGCGGACGACGCGGCCCTCGAGCGGGCCTTCGCGGTCGTCACCGACCGGTTGGGTGAGCCGGTCGGCGATCCCGCGATTCTGCCGACCTATCTCCTGGCCGAGGCGGCCCGCAACGAGGTGAAGGTCGTCCTGTCGGGCGAAGGGGCGGACGAGCTGTTCGGGGGCTACCCCACTTACCTCGGTCACCAGCTCTCCCATGCCTATCGGCGGATCCCGGGCCCGCTGCGCCGCGCGCTGCGCTGGTCGGTCGAGCAGTGGCCCGCCTCGACCGGCAGGGTCACGATCGAGTTCCTGCTCAAGCAGTTCGTGGCGGGCGCGGAGCGGCCGGCGGTGGAGCGGCACCTGGCGTGGTTCGGCGCGCTGGGGCCCAGCCCCACGATCGCGGCCGACATGGAGCGCCTGCTCGACGGGTTCCCCGACGACCCCGTGAACCGGGTGCTCTGGCTCGACTTTCTCACGTACCTGCCGGACAATCTGCTGGTGAAAGTGGATCGGGGGACTATGCTCGCCTCGATCGAGGCACGCGCTCCATATCTGGACCGCGCGGTGCTGGAGCTGGCCCTGCCGGCGCCATTCCGACTCAAGGTGCGCCGCTTCACGACCAAGGCGATATTGAAGGAAGCGGCGCGTGGCGTCGTGCCGGATCATGCGATCCAGCGCCGCAAGCGCGGACTGTCGGTGCCGGTGGCGCGGTGGCTGAACGCCGGGCTGGCCGACGTGGCCAACCGCCACCTGGCGCGCCCGCGCCTCTTTCCCGGGGCGCCGACGGCGACGCTCCTGGCCGAGCACCGCGCCGGCACCAAGAATCACGCCCGTCGGCTGTGGCCCATCCTCATGGCCGAGCTGTGGGCGGAACACTGGAACGTGGAGCCATGAACCGAACCGACGCCCTCGCGTTGATGGAGCAGCACACCAAGAACCCGGCCCTGCGGCAGCACATGCTCGCGGTCGAGGCCGCGATGCGGGCCTATGCGCGGAAGTCGGGCGCGGACGAGGAGGCGTGGGGCACGGTCGGCATCCTGCACGACTTCGACTACGAGGGGTATCCCAACCAGGACCACTCCCCGACGGAGGGGCACCCATCCTGGGGGGTACGACTGTTGCGCGAGCAGGGTCTCCTCGACGAGCAGTGCCGGGCGATCCTCGGGCATGCGAGCTACACCGGTGTGCCGCGCGATTCGGCGTTGGCGAAGACGTTGTTCGCCGTGGACGAGCTGTGCGGGTTTCTGGTCGCGTGCGCTCTGGTGCGGCCCTCGCGCAGCTTCGCGGACCTGGAGGTGTCGTCGGTGAAGAAGAAGCTCAAGGACAAGGCGTTCGCCCGCGGGGTGAGTCGCGACGACGTGCGGGC
>JBGQHV010000108.1:0-11494 GCA_041498155.1 Gemmatimonadota bacterium
CAGATGATCGGCTCGTCGCGCGAAACCGTGAGCCGGACGATGCGTGAGCTCGTGGACAAGGGCCTCATCGAGGTGTCTCGGCGTGACATTGTGATCCGTGACCGCTCGGCGCTGGAATCTGCGGCCGGCCGGTCCTAGGCCGGGTGAGCCTGGTCACTGCCCACCGGTGAGGGGCCGACTTGTTCTACCTTCCCGATTTACCGTAACTTAGCACCGCTTTGGGCGTGCCCGGACGGATGGCCTATACGGTGACTTTCTGGGGGGCACGGGGTTCGATCCCGACTCCCGGGGCCCACACCGCGCGTTATGGCGGCAACACGTCCTGCGTGGCCGTGGAAGCCGACGGGCAACTCGTCATCCTCGATGCCGGCACGGGGATCCGTGGTCTTGGGCTGACGCTGGAGGGAAAGAACGGGTCGGTGCAGGCGGAGATCCTGCTGTCGCACACGCATTGGGATCACATCCAGGGGTTGCCGCACTTCAAGCCGTTCTTCGCTCCCGGCAACGCCGTGCGGATCTGGGGATCGAAGCAGGGGTCGAAGTCGCTGGACGAGATCCTGCACCTGCAGATGGACCCGGCAGTGTTTCCGATTCCGCTGACGGCGGTGTCGGCGGCGCTGACGGTGAAAGAAGTGCGTCCGGGGAGCGAGTTCACCGTCGGGCCGTTTCGGGCGCAATCGATGCAGCTGCGCCATCCGGGCACGACCCTGGCGTATCGACTGGTGCCGGTCGCGGGTGGACGGAGCATGGCCTATGTGACGGACAACGAGCTCGGACCGGGCGGGAGTTACGACACTCCGCCGAGCTGGCGGCGCGAGCTGGTGAAGTTCTTGAGTGGGGTGGATCTCCTGATCCACGATGCGATGTACACGACGACGGAGCTGGACTCGCATCGCGGATGGGGACACTCGTCGTACGAGGAAGCGGTGGAGCTGGCGGCCGACGCGGGCGCGAAGCGGTTGGTGCTGTTCCATCACGAGCCCGAGCACGACGACATAGCGCTGGACGCCCTGCTGGCGGCCGCGCAGCAATCGGCCCAGCGCCGAGGGGCGCTGCCCGAAGTGATTGCGGCACAAGAAGGCATGCAACTGTCTCTCTAGATCGAGGTGCAAGGCGTATGCGAATGCGTCCACTCGTCGCCCTGATGGGGCTCGTTTTCACAGCCGGGGTCCCGGCACTCGCCGCACAGGGCGGCGGCCAGGATACGCGGCCGGGAATCGCGGTGTTCGCGTTCACGAACGGCGGGTCCTACGGCACCCAGAAGGAAGACTACGACGCGCTGGAGCGCGGCATGGCCGGCATGCTGATCTCGGAGCTCGGCGCGAACCCCGCCCTGCGGGTCGTGGAGCGCGAGAATATCCAACACCTGGTGGACGAGCAGAATCTGGGCGCGTCAGGACGGGTCGACGACCAGACCGCCGCTCGGATCGGCAAGCTCGTGGGCGCGCGCTACGCCGTCATGGGGAGCTTCATCGACCTCTACGGCGACTTCCGCGTCGATGTGCGTGTGGTCAACGTGGAAACCTCCGAGATCATCAAGACCGAGAAGGTTTCGATGCAGCGCGAGCATCTGTTCGATCTGGTGCGCAACCTCGCCGGCGCGCTGAACAAGGACCTGAATCTGCCGCCGCTCTCCCGGCAGGTCTCCGACCAGCGGATGAGCCGGCAGGTGCCGACCGAGGCGCTGACCTTCTACAGCCGTGCCCTGCTCTATCACGACCGCGGCCAGAAGGACAAGGCGATCGAGATGTACCAGCGAGCCATCAGCGTCTTCCCACAGTACACGGAAGCGCAGGACGGTCTGCGCCGGGAGCAGAACTCCTGACCTCCCGGTGAGCAGCGGTCCGCTCACCCGGATCGGCAACTGGGCGGCGCGCTGGCTCTCCCAATTGGGGGGGCTGGCGCGCTTCGGCTTTGGTGGTGCCCGCGCCGCCGCGCGCCTCCCGCGCGCGGGACGCGCGGTGGTGTTGCGGGTCACGCTCAACCAGATCCGGTTTACGGCGGTCCACGCCATGGGCCTCGTGATCCTGCTGTCGGGGATTCTGTCGTTCCTCGTCATCTCCCAGGCGGTGCGGGAGCTCGGCCAGATCGGCGCCACCGACCTGATCGGCACGCTGATGGTGGTCGCCATCGTGCGCGAGCTGGGGCCCCTGATCACGGCGCTGGCGATCGTCGGCCGCTCCGGGACGGCGATCGCCGCCGAGCTGGCGACCAACACCGTGATGGGCGAGGCGCGGGCGCTCGAGGGGATGGGGATCGATCCGCGCCAATACCTCGTCCTGCCCCGGTTTATCGGCGCCGTGGCCAGCGTGTTCGCCCTGCTGGTGCTGTTCGATGTCGTGGCGATCGCGGCCGGCTTTGCGGCCGCCGGCATCAATGGGATGACGGGGACACGGTACGCCGAGATCGTGCTCCAATCGCTGTCCGCGCACGACGTCTGGCTCACCGTGGGCAAATCACTGGCCTTTGGACTGATCCTGGGCATCGTCCCGAGCTACTTCGGCCTGTCGGTGCGGCGCGCCGCCACGGACGTCCCCATCGCGGTGAGCCGCGCGACGGTCTTGTCGATCGTCGGCGTATTCATGTGCTCCGCCCTGTTCGTCTTGCTGGGTTGACCCGATGACGGCGCCACTGTCGTTTGAGGGACTACCGCTGTCCGGCCGCACCCGCACCCCGTTCTCGCTCGCCCTCGTGGCCCACCAGACGGTCGCCGTGCTGGGAGACGAGGAGAGCGGCGTCGACCTGCTGGGCGGCTACGCCCTGGGGCTCGAATCGCCACCCGCGGGGCGGGTACTGGTGTTCGATACCGCGATCGCCGATCTGCCGCTGGGCGAGCGCTTGGCCTTCCGGCGCCGCGTCGGATACCTTCCGGCGGGCGACGGTCTGCTGCAGAATCTCTCCCTGCGCGATAACATCGCGTTGCCCCTGCGTTTCGGCAGCGACGCGAGTCCCCGCGAGATCGACGGCCGGGTCGCCGTGATCGTCGTCGCCGTGCGGCTGGGCAGCGCGGCCGATCGCCGCCCGGCACAGGCGAACGAGGAGGAACGCCGTCGTGCGGCGCTGGCGCGCGCCGTGGCCTTCGACCCGACGCTGCTGGTGCTCGAGCAGCCGTTCGACGGCATCACCGCCCGCGCCTCGGGCGAGCTCCTCGAAATCGCGCGCGGCGGGGAAACGGCGGAGGGGGCGCGCCGCACCATCCTCATCACCGGTCAGGAGCTGCCGACGGTGGTGCAACGCCGCTGCGACCGCGTCTACCGCCTGACGCGCGCCGGCACGCTGGAGCTGGAAACCGTCTGACGCGAGGGTTCGTGGACAGCACCCGGCAGGACTTCATCGTGGGACTCGTGATCGTCGGCGCGATCGCCGTCGTGGTGGGCGCGCTGCTCGCGACGAGCGGGTGGGGGGAGCGGCGCTACGACCTCTACCTCCGGGCCGCGAGCGCCGACGGACTGACCGCCGACAGCAAGGTGCTGTTGCAGGGGCTCGAGGTCGGTCGTGTGAATCGCGTCGTCCCGCGCGTCGATTCCGCCACCCGCACCGTTTCCTTCATCGCCCGCCTGTCGATGATCGAGCGATTCTCGGGCGGCGTTGACCTGCGCCTGCCCGCAGGAACGCGCGGCGAGCTCGAGCCGGCAAACCAGTTTTCGCCCGCCGTCCTGATCCGCCTCGTCCTCCCGGACTCGAGCCGTCGGACTGGCCGATTGCTGACCGAAGGGGATACGATCGAAACGACCCGGAAGGTACCGGTGCTCGACCAGGTCGCGGAGGTCGCCCAGCACCTCTCCGCGGAGGTCGAGGAGGTGCTGCACCGGACGCATCAGACGATGGAGCATGTCGACGTCATCCTGGCCCAGGCCAACGGCGTGCTGAAGGACGTCCGCCCGAGCATCGAGACGACTTTGGCCGACCTCTCGACCACGATGGGACGGGTGAACAAGCTGGTCCAGCGACTCGACCCGGGCCTGGCCGACTCGGTATCGAGCGCGCTCGCCGTCTCCAATCGCGTCCTGTTGCGGGTCGATTCGCTCGCCGCGCAGGCGAGTCAAATGACGACCGAGAATCGGGAGGATGTGCGCACCGCTGTCGCGAACCTCACGCAGCTCACCCGGCAGCTCAATCACCTCGCCGAAGAGGTCTCGCGCCGGCCCTACCGGCTGCTCACGGGGGTCAAGCCGCTCGCGGCCGATTCGGCGCGACCCGCCGATCCCAAGGATACGATCCACCCGTGAGCTATCTGCTGCTCCACGCCGACTCCTGGTCCCCCGCGACGCTGGCGCCGGCGCTGCAGGCGGCCCGGGTCGAGGCGCGTGGCATCTCGTCGGCGAAGGAGCTGGTACCCGGCGACCGCCCCACCGTCTTCCTGCTCGATGCCGACAGTCACGGCGCGTTCCCGCTGGACGCCCTGCGCGCATTCGTCGATGCCGGCGGCGCCATCGTCGCGCTCGGCTCCGCGGGCGACAGGGACGTGCCGGAGCGTCTCCCCACGGAGCTGCTCAGCGGCTTCGTGTCTCACCCGGCGGGCGGTCGCCAGGTGCTCGTCGGCATCCGGGCCGCCTATCGCGAGGCGGCCGCCCGCGCCGAAACCGCTCGCGCCCGCCACGAGGCCTCGCTGCGCGGCCGCGAGGTGGGGGAGCTGACCCGCATCGGCGTCGCCCTGGGAACCGAGCGCGACCTGAAGACCCTGCTCGACCTGATACTCACCCAGGCGCGGCGCATCACGGAATCGGACGCCGGCAGCCTGTATCTCGTCGAGACCAACGACCTCGAGGTGAAGCGCCTGCGATTTCGCCTGGCGCAGAATCTGACGTTGCCCGACGTGCCGCTCGTGGAATTCACGATGCCGTTGGACCGCACCAGCATCGCGGGCTATACCGCCGTCACCGGGGAACCGCTCGTCATCGACGACGCCTACTTCCTGCCACCCGACGTCGAGTACACGATCAACCGCTCCTTCGACGAGCGCTACGGCTACCGCACCAAGTCGATGCTCGTCATTCCGATGAAGGACCACAAGGAAGAGGTCATCGGCGTCCTGCAGCTCATCAACCGTAAGCGCGATTTCAACTCCCTGCTCACCACGATCGAGGACGTCCAGCGGCAGGTCGTGCCCTATTCCAAGCGGACGGTCGAGCTGGTGACGGCGCTCGCGGGCCAGGCGGCGGTCTCGATCGAAAACAGCCGGCTATATGAGAAGATCGAGATGATGTTCGAAGGGTTCGTCAACGCCGCGGTGCAGGCCATCGAGCAGCGGGACCCGGTCACGCAGGGCCACAGCAAGCGGGTGGCGCATTCGACCGTCAGCCTCGCCAAAGTGGTCGACGGGACCGAGGACGGGGCCTATCGCCTCGTCCGCTTCAGCCGGGAGCAAATCAACGAAATCAAGTACGCCGGATTGCTGCACGACTTCGGCAAGGTCGGCGTGCGCGAGCATGTGCTCACCAAGGCGAAGAAGCTCTATCCGGATAAGTTGGAATTGATCAAACAGCGGCACGCCTTCGTGCACCGGACGCTCGAGCGGGATTTCTGGCGGAAGCGCGCGGAGTTCCTCGAGCAACACGGCTTGCCGGACTATCAGGAATTCGTCGCCAGCCTCGAGGCGGACCAGCAACGCGAGCTGCAGCAGCTCGAGCGCTTCCTCCAGGTCGTGCTACAGGCCAACGAGCCAAGCCTGTTGCCGTCCGAGAGCATGGCCGACCTGGCTGAATTCGGTCAGCGCACCTACGTGGATCTCGCCGGGGACCCGCAGCCCCTGCTCACCGAGCGCGAAGTGCGCTACCTCACGATCCGTAAGGGCAGCCTCGATGACGACGAGCGCCACCAGATCGAGAGCCACGTCACCCAGACCTGGCAATTCCTGCAAGAAATCCCCTGGACCAAGGAGCTCCAGGAAATCCCCGATATCGCGTACGGGCACCACGAGCTGATGAATGGAACGGGCTACCCGCGCAAGATCACCGGCCCGGAGATCAAGATTCAGACGCGCATGATGACGATCAGCGACATCTACGACGCCCTGACGGCCCAGGACCGACCGTACAAGAAGGCGGTCCCCGCGCCCAAGGCCCTCGACATCATGGACCGGGAGCTCGTGAAGTCGGGGCAGCTCGATGCGGAGCTGTTCCGGCTGTTCGTGGACGCGAAAGTCTTCGAGGATACCGCGACGTAGCTACTCCGCGATGTCCACCGGGCCGCTAAACGTGTCACACGCGTCGATCCGGCCCGCGGTAAAGCCGCGCCGGAACCAGGCCGCCCGCTCTGCCGACGTGCCGTGCGTGAAACTCTCCGGGTTGACCTGCCCCGTCGCCATCCGCTGCAGCCGGTCGTCGCCCACCGCCGCGGCCGCGCGCATCCCCTCCTCGAAATCCCCAGCGTCCAGGATGTGCTCCTGGTCGGCCGCGTGCCCCCACACGCCGGCGTAGCAGTCGGCCTGCAGCTCCATCCGGACCGAGAGCTCGTTCTGGCGGCCGCCGCCCCCCAACCGCTGGGAGCGGCGCACCTGCGCCTCGGTTCCCAGCAACGTCTGGATGTGATGCCCGATCTCATGAGCCAGGACGTAGGCCTGGGCGAAGTCGCCCGACGCGCCGAAGCGGTCCCGGAGCTCCTGATAGAATCCCAGATCGATGTAGACCTTGTGGTCTCCCGGGCAATAGAACGGGCCGGCCGCGGTCTCGGCGAACCCGCACGCCGACTCGATGCCGTCGCGGAACAGCACCAGCTGGGCGTCCTGGTACTGCACGCCGCGCGACGGCAGGGTCTGGGCCCACATCGACTGTGCCGAATCCAGGACGAACGACACGAACTGCACGAGCGTGTCCTCCGCGGGCGTCGAGGCCGCCGGTGCGCCCGACGGCGTCGGGCCCGCCCCTGTGCCGGTATCCAGAAACTGGAACAGGTTCTGCCGGAAGATCAGGCTCAGGACGAGCACCACGAGCACGCCGCCCAGACCGAGCCGCATCCGACCGCCGCCGAACCCGCCACCGCCGCCGGTCTCGCCACGGCGGTCTTCGACGTCCTTGCTCACGCCTCCGGGCGTCCACTTCATGCGCTCCTCCTCATCGTATGGCCGTCGATCATGATGGCCAGAAACGGGCCGCCAACCGGACAGTACGCGGATCGTCCGGGACGCGCTCGCCGTCCAGACTCCGGATCGGAATGATGCCCCGCACGGCGTTCGCCGCAAACACGCCGCGGTCCGCGAGATCGCCGAGCCGGCACTCGCGCTCGATCGTCGGAACCAGCGTCATGAGGTGCGCCCGGGCCACCCCCGGCAGCACGCCGAGCGTCAGAGCGGGCGTCGCCAGATGATCGGCCTCCCACCAGAACATACTCCACACGGCTCCTTCGGCGACCAGGCCCCGCGCGGTGAGCAGCAGAGCGTCATCGGCGCCCGCGGCCTGCGCCTCCGCCTGCGCCGCCTCGAATGCGGCCCGCGCCGTCGCCTTGTGGGGATAGGGAATGTGCGGGACCGCCGCGACGATCACGGACAGGGGCTCGGCGGACGGCACGGCCCTGGTCGTGACGCTGACGTCCGGCCCGGCAACCTCGACGCGGACCACGACATCGCTCGGTCCCAGCCAGGGCGCCACGAGGTCCGTCACCGAGCGTCCCGGTACCGGCAGGTTGAGCGCGTGACACGCCGCCGCGAGCCGGGCGGCATGGCGCTCGAGCAACGGCGCCCGGCCCGCCCGAACGCGAATGGTCTCGAAGACGCCCGCGGTCACTCCGAGCCGCTCGAGGACACTCCGAACGCGAGCCGCACCGCGGCCGCTTTGCGCAGCGACTCCCGCCACTCGCGCTCGGGGATCGAGTCGGCGACGATGCCCGCGCCGGCCTGGATGAGCACCTGCCCCCCCGAGACGACCGCACTCCGGATCACGATGTTGAGCTGCAAGCCGTCGGCACCGACCCACCCCAGGGCGCCGGTATACGCCCCACGGCCCACGGGCTCGAGCTCGCGGATGATTTCCATCGCCCGGAGCTTCGGGCATCCGGTGATCGTCCCGCCCGGGAACACGCTGCGCACGACCTCGGTGGCGTTCGCCTCGGGCCGCAACCGTCCCCGCACCTCGGACACGAGGTGGAAGACATGCGAGTATTCCTCCACGATCTCCCGCTCGGCCACCTGCACCGAGCCGTACGTCGAGACGCGACCGAGATCGTTGCGCGCCAGGTCGACGAGCATCAGATGCTCCGCGCGCTCCTTCTCGTCGAGCTGCAGCTCCGCGCACATGTGGGCGTCACGCACCGGATCGCCGGTTTTCTTGCGCGTCCCGGCGATCGGCCTCGTGCGTGCCGATCCTCCCGCGCCTTCCGCGCCGGGCACGACTTCGATCAGCAGCTCGGGAGAGCCGCACACGAGCTGCCACCCGCCGAAATCGGCGTATCCCATCCACGGTGAGGGGTTGACAGCCCGCAGCCGACGATAGGCTTCCCATGCGGTCCCCGGGAATGACCAACGCTCGGCTTGGGCGAGATTGACCTGGTAGATGTCCCCCGCCGCGATGTACTCGCGTGCCCGCCGCACGGCCTCCACGAACCCCGCTTCGTCGAATGACCGCCACGGCGTGGACCCGGCCGGCGATGCCGGCGGAGCTGGGAGGGCATGATCGCGGGCTTCATGCCACCGCGTGTGCGCCTCCGGACCTTCCAATTGCAACTCCCGTCCACCGCTCGACAAGAGGATGCGGTTCTCGGGCACGAACCACTCAGCGAATGGCTGCGCGAGTGCGGGCCGCACGGGGGGCACCCACTCGGGGAGCCCGGCCTCATAGCCGAGCACGCCGTACCAGGGCATCGCCCCCACCGGGTCGGGGAGCGGCCCCGGGTCGCCGAATCCGCGCTGGACGTGTCGCCCGGCTCCCCACACGAGGTGCGTGGACCCGGTTCCGTGACCGTCTTCCAGCAGGACGAATGGGGGCTCGAGCGTCCCCGCGAGGGCGAGCAGTCGCTCGAGCGCGGCGGCAGGAGGTGCCAGGATGATCGTCACGCGAACGTCCCGGACTCCAGCGAAACGGTTAGTGCGGGCTGCGCTGCTCGAGCAGCTCCGCGATCCGCGCACACGCCTGCACGATCTCCTGGCGTCGTTCTTCACGCACGATCGGCGTGCCCTTGGCGTTGCTCTCCGCCTGTGCCCGCGCCACTTCCAGCGTCGTGCGGCCGAAGGGGTCGCGTACCAGGGGATCGGCCCCCCGGGTGAGGAGCAGCTCCACCACCGCCTGGTGGCCCCAAAGCGTGGCGAGCTGCAACGGTGTCCATCCGCCGACGACCGCATTCACCTGACGTCGCGAGCCCCGGACTAGATCCTTGACGTGGCCGACGAGTCCGTAGGCCGACGCCTGGTGGAGATCGACTTCGGCGCCACAATCGTAGAGGTGGCGCACCATGTCGCCGTGGCCTTCCTCGTTCGCCCAGCCGATCGGCGTCATCTGGTAGGTGTCGTCTCGCGCGTTCACGTCGGCGCGGGCGGCCAGCAACAGATCGACGACGGGACGGTCGTTGGCGATCGCGGCGAAGTGCAACGAGGTCGCCCCTTCACTCCGGGCGTGCGCGAGCTCCGGGGCCTTGGCCAGCAGCATCTGCACGCGTTCGGTCGAGCCCGCACGAACTGCGATGAAGAACTCTGCGGGGTCAGGCATTCGTGTCGATGTGGTGAAGGGACTGCGTGGTAGTATGGGGCCAGCGTTCGTATGACCTGTGTCGGCATTGCCGGGATTGATCATAGCTCCTCCGTATCACCGGGCGTTGCTGAAAGGTGTGTCGGCCGTCCTGCCGGGGCAACCGCGAATCGGCCCCCTCGTCCAACCCGGACCAGGGGGCCGTCGCAGATCCCGCGGAGGGTGTCAGCAGCCGGACGACGAGTAGCTCACATCCTTGTCGGCGTAGACTAGGCATCCGTTGCCATCGCTTCCGAACATCCCACCCATGCGGGTATACGCGCTGTAGGCAATATGGCGCCGAGCCCCTGCCGAGCGCTGTAAGCCGAGTCACGCCCTGAGGCTAGGGGACGTGACTTCGATCACGCCCCGCGGCGTCAGGCAAGCAGGAGCTTCCCCGCCACAAAAAGCAGCAGTACTCCGAACGCCCGCCTGAGCCACACATCGGACAGGGACCCGGCGAGTTTCGCCCCGACCAGGACCCCGATGAACAGACCGGCGGCGATGATCGCGGCATACGGGAGATTCACCTGGCCCCGCTTGTAATACTGGAGGAACCCGAGCAGCCCGACCGGGAGCAGCAGCGCCCCGAGCGACGTGCCGTTCGCGGTGTGTTGCGGAAGCTTTCCGAGCAGCACGAGACCGGGAACGATGACGATCGCCCCTCCGACCCCGAACAACCCGGACACCACCCCAGCCACGAGTCCCAGCAGCCCCACCAATGTGTAGGTCATACGCCACTCCTTGGGTTCGCAGTCACACCCCATCCCCCTCCACCCGGCGTTTCGATCCGGAGGACGTCTCCGCGCTCGAGTCGCTGGTTCGTCTTCGCCGGGAGTGACAGCTCGTTCACCAGGTTTCGCCCGCATGCGCCCGGGCCGCCGCCCGCCGCACCGGCTGGGCGATGCCGGCGTCGCTCGCTCAGGAGACTCATATCGGCCGGAGCCAGAAGCTCGAGCTCTCGCACCACACCCTCCCCGCCCTGCCACATGCCGGCTCCGCCGCTGCCTGATCGCAGGGCGTAGCGCCGCACTCGTACCGGGCACTCCAGCTCGAGCACCTCGACCGGAGTGTTCCGCGTGTTCGACATCCCCGCATGGACGCCGGATGGCCCTGGCCCGGTGGGCCCCGCCCCCTGACCGCCGCCGAGGGTCTCGTAATACGTCCACCCGGTGCCCCCCAGCGTGATGTTGTTCATCGTGCCCTGCCCCTGCGCCGGCACCGGCAACCCCGCATCGGCGAGGGCGCGGAATACCACATCGGCAATGCGCTGCGACGTCTCAACATTGCCGGCCGCCACCGCGCTCGGCCATCGCGCATTGACGAGGCACCCGTCGGGGGCCGAGACGCGAACCGCACGGGCGACGCCGGCATTCATCGGCGCATCGTCACCGAGCAGTGTCTGCACGACGAACAGCACCGCCGCCCGCGTAACGGCCAGCGGGCAGTTGACGTTGCCGGGAACGGCCGGGGCGGTTCCGGTGAAATCGGCGCAGAACGTCTGGTCCTGCAGGGTGACCGTGACGCAGATCGGGATATCGCCGTCGGTGACCCCGTCGCCTTCGAGCCAATCAGTCGCCGTGGCCTCGATCCGGGGGAGACGGCCGAGCACCGCGCGGGTCCGGGCCTCGCCGTCGTCTTGAAGGTCTCGGGCAGCCGCGTGGACGAACCCCCACCCATGTCGAGCCGCGAGCGCCCACAGACCTTCCGCCCCCCGCTCCACGGCGGCGCGCTGCGCCGCCAGATCGGCGCGACGTACCTCCGGCGTACGCACGTTCGCCAGCAGCAGCCGCTCGATCTCCGGGGTGTACGGGACCGGGGGGAGGACGAGGCCTTCGGCC
>JBGQHV010000109.1:0-11472 GCA_041498155.1 Gemmatimonadota bacterium
GCGCGGACTTCCCCCAGCGTGCGCGCCAGCGGCTTCTGGATGAAGGCGTGCTTGCCGAGCTTCATCGCCAGCAGTCCCGCCGCGGCGTGCGAATGGTCCGGGATCGATACGGTCACCGCGTCGATACTCTTGCCTTCCTTGTCGAGCATCTCGCGGTAATCCCGGTACCGCCTGGCCTGGGGGTAATTCTGGAACGCGTCGAGCGCCATCTTCCAGTCAACGTCGCACAACGCGTAGATGTTCTCCGAGGCGACGCCGTCGATGTCGCTGCGCCCTTTGCCGCCGCAGCCGATGCAGGCGATGTTGAGTTTGTCGCTGGGCGCCCGAAACCCGCGTCCCAGCACGTGCCGCGGCACGATGGTGAACGCGGCGCCGGCGGCGACGTCGCCCACGAACGTGCGTCGCGTGATGCGCTTCCGAGCCATACGATTTCTCCTTATCTATGCCTTCGCCTTTGCTCGTGGTCTGAACGCCACCGCAAAAATCAGGAAAATCGCCAACGCCCCGATAGCTGGGACCGTCCAGATTCCACGCCAGTCATGCGTTCCGCCCGGCAGCCGATACGCATCGACTACTCGACCGGCGACGACGACCGCCCCGATGAAATAGCCGAGGCCATTGGTGACGAGATTGAGGAACCCCTGCGCGGCCGCCCGGATCTTCGGCCCCGCTTGCTCATCGGTGTAGATCTGCCCGCTCACAAAGAAAAAGTCGTAGCACACGCCGTGCAGCAGGATCCCGGCGTAGATGAGCCACATCATCGACCCGGCATTGCCGTATCCAAACGCCAGATACCGCAGCCCCCAGGCCAGCATGCCGCCCAGCATGATCCACTTGATGCCGAAGCGTTTCAGGAACACCGGCAGCAGCACCATGAAGATGATTTCGGACATCTGCCCGAACGTCTGGATGAACGCCGGATCGGGGGCGTGGATCTCGTTCAGGAATGGATTCGCGAACGCGTAGTAGAACTGAAGCGGGATACACAAGAGGAAGGACCCTAGCACGAACACGAGGAACGAGCGGTCTTTGAGCAGCTGCAGTGCATCGAGGCCGAACGCATCGCGCACGCTGAACGGCGCCCCCGCCGCCTTGGGCGGCGTGTGTGGCAACACCAGGGAAAACAGGCCGAGCACCACCGACGCCCCGGCGGCGAGCCGCATCGGCACCGCCTGCGCGTCGGCGTGCAACACCTTTCCCACGATGATCCCGGCCACGATCCAGCCGATCGTTCCGAGCACCCGGATCAACGGGAAATCGCGCGCCGGGTCCTGGACGTGATGGAACGAGATCGAGTTGGTGAGCGACAGCGTCGGCATGTAACACAACGCGTAGAGAATCAGCGCGGGATAAAACGTGGCGAAGGTGACCCGGGTGGACACGTACCACATGACCGCGGCGCCCAGCAAGTGCAGCAGGGCGAGCAGCTTCTCGGTGGCGAAAAACCGGTCGGCCACCATGCCGATGAAGAACGGCGTCACCAGCGCGGCGATCGCCGTCGCGGCGTAGGCGTAGCCCACCTCGCGGCCGGTGAACTGCAGCGTCTGGCCGAGGTAGGTCCCCATCGTGACGAACCACGCCCCCCAGATGAAGTACTGGAGGAACATCATGGCGGAGAGTCGGACGCGAACGCTCACGGCAGCACCCGGATCTTGATGCTGCGGTAGGCGACCCAGTCGCCGTGATCCTGCAGCCCGATGAACCCTTCGGTGTTGCGGCCATAGCGCGGGTGGGGCGCGAACTTGCTGCCGTGCACCCGCATCTCCCAGTCGGGGCTCCACAGCTCGTACTGCAGCATGCGGACGCCATTGAGCCAGTGTTCCACGTGGCGGCCGTTGACGATGATGCGCACCTGATTCCATTGGCCCGCGGGCCGGACGATCCCCGACGGGGCCTCGTACAGGCCGTAGTCGGAGCCCGCCGCCGTGAGCCGCGACTTGCCGTCGGGGTGGCGCGCGTCGTCGAGCACCTGCATCTCCGGCGCCGTCCAGTAGATCGCGTCGTCGTCTTCGCTCGCCCGATAGAAGATCCCGCTGTTGCCGCCGGGCACGACCTTCCACTCCAGCGTGAGCTCGAAGTTCTTGAATTTCTGGGTGGTCACGATGTCGCCGCCCTCGCCGGTGCGCGTCAGCGCCCCGTCCACGACCTTCCACGCGGCAGGAATCGAGGTCTTCCTGAAGCCGCGCCAGCCGTCGGTCGTGCGCCCATCGAACAGCAGCCGCCATCCGGCCACCCGCTCGGCGGACGTCAGTGTGTTGGTGGCGGCGCTCGCCGGGGCGGGCGCTGGAGCGGTGGGCCGCGGGGCGCCGGGCGAGGAGCAGGCGCCCAGCGTCGCGCTCAGCGCGAGCACGGCCCGGAATGGGGAACGTGATGGGATCATGGGCACTAGACTACGTCTCGCTGCCGGATTCGGCCAGCGCAGTTGCCGACATGCATCGAGTACGTAGAATCCACACGCATGCTCTACCGCCTCGCCGCCGACGGCATCATGCTGCTCCACTTCGCCTACATCGTGTTCGTGGTAGGCGGCGCGCTCCTCGTGTTGCGGCATCGCTGGTGGATGTGGCTCCACCTGCCCGCCGTCGCGTGGGGCGTGTGGGTCGAGTTCTTCGTCAAGACCTGCCCGCTCACGCCGCTGGAGAACGCGCTGCGGGCGCGCGCAGGGCAGGAGGGATACCCGGGGGGATTCATCAACCACTATATCGGACGCGTGATCTATCCCGAGGGACTGACCGCGCGAGGACAGATCGCGATCGGGGGAATCGTGCTGCTCGTCAATCTGCTGCTGTACTGGTGGGTCTGGCGGCGGGCCCGAGGCGCCGCGTGAGCGCCGCCGACGGGACGATCCGGCGCCTCGCGGGCGATGCGGACTTGCCGGAGTGCGCCCGCATGATGGCCGAGTCGGAGCCGTGGATCACGCTGGGACGCACCGTGGAGGCGTCGATCCGCACACTGCGGGATCCCGGCAAGAAGTGTACGTCAGTGAGGACGAGGGACGGATCGTCGGGTTCGTGGTGATCGACCTGCGTGGCCCGTTCCCGGGGTACATCCAGACCGTATGTGTCCGGGCCGGCGCTCGCGGCCAGGGACACGGCGCCCAGCTCATCACCTGGGCCGAGGCCCGTATCTTCCAGGAGAGCCCGAACGTGTTCATGTGCGTTTCTACCTTCAATCCGGACGCCCGCCGCCTCTACGAGCGGCTTGGCTACACGGTCGTGGGCCAGCTCCCGGAATACCTGGTGCGCGGGCACGGCGAGGTGTTGCTCCGCAAGTCCCGGGGTCCCTGGTCGGAATACCGCCGATGATCCGGACTCCACACGGCCGCGCACTGTCCGCCGTCCTCCTCACCCTGCCCGCCGCGTCGCTGGCGGCACAGGACTCGGTCCCCGCACGCGCCGAGTACGCGGCCACCGCCGCGCTGCTCACGCGGTTCATCGAGCACGAGATGTCCGACAAGGACCTGCCCGCCGTGTCGGTCGTGCTGGTGGACGGCACCGAGATCGTGTGGGCGCGCGGCTTCGGCCATGCGCGGCCGCGCGACAGCGTGTCGGCCACCGCCAATACGGTGTACCGCGTCGGCTCGGTGTCAAAGCTGTTCACCGATATCGCCCTGATGCGGCTCGTCGATCGGGGGAAACTGGACCTCGACGCCCCGATCACGCGCTACCTGCCGGACTTTCACCCCGCCAATCCCTTTGGCGAGGCGATCACCCTGCGCCACCTGATCACACACCATGCGGGGTTGGTGCGAGAGCCCCCGGTCGGGAGCTACTTCGACTCCACCGCACCGCCGCTCGCGGCGATCGTGACGAGCCTCAACCGTACCGCGCTCGTGTACCGACCCGGGACGCGCTACAAGTACTCCAACGCCGGGGCGCAAACCGCCGGCTTCGCGCTGGAACGCGCCGTGGGACAGCCGCTTGCCCGCTACCTGCGCGACTCGGTGCTGGTCCCGCTCGGCATGACCCGCAGCGCGTTCTTCGAGCCGGGTCCGGAGCTGTCGCCCGATCTCGCCGCCGCCTCCATGTGGGGCTCCGACGGCCGCCGCTTCACCGCACCGACCTTCGTCCGCAACACGCCCGGCGGCGCCCTCTACACGACTGTCGCCGACCTGGGACGCTTCCTCACAAGCCTGTTCGCCGATTCGAACCCTGTCGTGTCCCACGCAACCCTGGAGCGCATGTGGGCCGACAGCGGTCTCGGGTTCTTCGTGTCCAGTTTCGACGGCCACCGCCGGGTTGGACACATCGGCGCGATCTACGGGTTCGCCACCACCCTCGCCGCGTTGCCGGACGACAAGCTCGGCGTGGTGGTGGTCACCACGCTGGATGGCGCCAACCGCGTGACGGACCGCGTGGCCGACGCCGCCCTGCGCGTCATGCTCGCCCGAAGCGTTGGTGCGCCGCTCCCCGAGCCCGCTGTCACCGCTCCCCTGGCGTCCGGTGTGGGGCGATCGGCCGCGGGCCACTACGCGCGAGGATCGCGGACGATCGACCTGCTCGAGCGCTCCGGTGAGCTGTTCGTGTCCCGCGACGGGAGCGCGGTGCCCGCGCGGGTACGGACGCTGGGCGACAGCCTCACGTTCGACGACCCGCTGACGTTCGGCGGATCGGTGCGACTGCTCGCCGGAGCGGTCGTCGTGAACGGGGACACGTTCGCCCGCACCCCCGAGGTGACGCCCGCGCCGCCACCCGCCCGCTGGACCCGGCTGCTCGGGGAATACGGCTGGGCGTACCAGACGCTGTTCGTATTCGAGCGCGCCGGCCGTTTGCACGCGCTGGTCCAGTGGACGGAAGACGATGCCATGACGCGGATCGCCGACACCGTCTTCGCGTTCCCCGCGTCCAGCATGTATCAGGGCGAGCGCCTCATCTTCCGAGCGGGCAGCGCCATCGTCGGAGCCGTCGCCTTCCCACACCGCGCGATCGGCCCGCAAGGCGGTGGGCAGCTCAAGGTGACCCCGGTGCATCCGGTGGCCGAGCTGCTCGCCGCGGCGCGGACCGCGACGCCGCCCGCCGAGAGCGGCAGCTTTCGCCCACCGGAGCTCGTGGACCTGGCCACACTCGACTCCACGATCCGGTTCGATATCCGGTATGCCACGACCAACAACTTCCTGGGCAGCGTGTTCTACTCGACCGCCCACGCGTTTCTGCAACGTCCCGCCGCGGAGGCGTTGCTGCGCGCGCAGCGCCGCCTCCGCCCCATGGGCTACGGCCTGCTGATTCATGACGGGTATCGGCCCTGGTACGTGACCAAGACGTTCTGGGACGCCACGCCCCCCGCGCTGCGCTGGCTCGTCGCCAATCCGGCGAACGGGTCGCGCCACAACCGGGGCTGCGCCGTCGACCTGACGCTGTACGACCTGCGCACCGGCCGGCCGATCGACATGGGCGGGACCTACGACGAGACGACCGAGCGATCCTACCCGGACTACCCGGTGACCACCGGTCTCCAGCGCTGGCGCCGCGACGTGCTGCGCCAGGCGATGGAAGGGGAAGGCTTCACCCGGATCTCGAACGAGTGGTGGCACTTCGACTACCGGGACTGGCGCAGCTATCCGATCTTGAACGTCCCCTTCGAGCAGCTGTGAAGACCGCGCTTATCGCCGGCGCGACCGGCCTCGTCGGCAGCCAGTGCCTGGCCCGCCTCCTCGGTGAGCCCGGATACGAGCGGGTCGTCGCCCTCGTGCGTCGTCCGCTGCCGCATACCGACCCGAAACTCGATCAGCGGGTGATCGAGTTCGATCGCCTGGGGGCGGCCGGCGTCGAGTTCCCTGCCGCGAGCGACGTGTTCTGCTGCCTCGGCACGACCATGAGACAAGCCGGCTCGGAGGCGGCGTTCCGGCAGGTCGACTTCACCTATGTCGTGACCCTCGCGGCGCAGTCGCTCGACCACGGTGCGCGACAGTTTCTCCTGGTCAGCTCGCTGGGGGCGAACCCGGGGTCGAGGTTCTTCTACAATCGCGTCAAAGGCGAAACCGAGGCGGCGATCGCGGCGCTGCCGTTCGAGGCACGGCAGATCTTCCGCCCGTCGATCCTCCTGGGCGAGCGCGCCGAGAACCGGCCCGGGGAGCGCGCGGGGATCGCGGCGATGAAGGGGGCGTCGTTCCTGTTGATCGGACCGCTGCGCAAGTACCGACCGATCGATGCCGCGACGGTCGCGGCGGCCCTGGTGCGGGTGGCGCTACGCGCGCCGCGCGGCGTCAACATCTATGAATCCAACGACATCGAGCGCGCCGCTCGGAGCTAGGGCACCTCGTTATATTCTCCGCTTCCAATAGTCTTCCAGAAGGATGTGACATGGCCAATCCATTGCTGAACGACAAGGCCCTCCAGCGCGCCGCCCAGTATTCGCAGGCGGGCACCGGCGAGCTGATGTCGGTCGAAGGCGCGATCAACAAGTCGGCGTTCCTGCTGCTGCTGGTGGTCGGAGCCGCCACCTGGGTGTGGACCCGCTACTCCCAAACGCTCGACCTCGCCGCGGTGATGCCGTACATGTGGGGCGGGCTGATCGTGGGCATGGGTGCGGCGCTCGTGACCATTTTTCTGCCGGCCTGGGCGAGACTCAGCGCGCCGGTGTATGCGGCGGCGCAGGGCCTCGCGTTGGGCGCCATTTCGGCGCTGTACGAGCAACGGCTGCACGGCATCGTCTTCCAGGCCATCGGGCTCACCCTCGGCGTGCTGGCCGTGATGCTGCTGTTGTACCGCTCGGGCATCATCAAGGTGACCGACCGATTCCGCATGATCGTGTTCGCGGCGACGG
Organism: Gemmatimonadota bacterium; assembly: GCA_041498155.1. Classification (GTDB taxonomy): domain Bacteria; phylum Gemmatimonadota; class Gemmatimonadetes; order Gemmatimonadales; family GWC2-71-9; genus DASTHG01. Next base: position 6,763 of record JBGQHV010000109.1, read on the forward strand.
GCGGCATCGCGCTGTTCTATCTCGTGTCCATCGTGCTGTCGTTCTTCCACGTGCAGATGCCCCTGCTGTACGGCGGCGGGACGGCGTCGATCGTGTTCAGCCTCGTGGTGGTCGTCATCGCCGCCATGAACCTCGCGATCGATTTCGACTTCATCGCCCGCGGCGCGGAGCACGGCGCGCCGAAGTTCATGGAGTGGTATGCGGCATTCGGCCTCATGGTCACGCTGATCTGGCTGTACCTGGAGATCCTGCGCCTGCTCGCCAATTCGCGGCGGCGCTGAAATCGATGCGGGCGGCGGGCCTGGGTCGGCCCGCCGCACGCGCATCAGCTCCCTCCCGCGACCCGCACCGGCTCCACCGTTTCCCCGAATTTCCCGCTCAGCGCGCGCAGATAGCTTTCCTGCGTCCGGTAGTAGCCAAACACGAACCGTGACAGGAAGCGGAACAGCGGATTGGCGATCCAGCCCCGCTCCGTGACGGTCACCCGGCTGCCGTCCGGCACCGTGGCGATTTCGTAGGTCCACGATCCCCCGAACGGTGCGCCGGGCGGCGACTCGATCCGGGTCACGAGGCGTTGTGGCGGTTCCTCCGACTCGATCCCGATCGTCATCGCGCCGCCGCGCGATTCCTGCTTCCAGTGCTCCCAGCCTTCCGGACCCGTCGCCCGCTCCGACGCGCGCAGCTCCGGCCACCACTGCGGCATGGCGCCGATGTCGCGCACGACGGCCCAGACGGTTTCCGGCGGTTGCCGCACGACGATCGACGCGCCCGCCACGTGGTCGCGGGGCAGCAACATCCCCACCAGCGCCATCAACGCAGGGAGACCGACCAGCACCGCGACGACGATCACCACCCATTTCATCTGATTGCCTCCCGTGTCGTCTCCTAGAATGCCCTTCTCACCGTTCATTCACAACACCTTCAATCGTTGCGACTTAGGCTCCGCGTCAGAGGCGGAGGATGGTTTCCCTGCAGGAGGTGGCTATGAGCGCGAAGGACCTGATCGACGGCGCGGTCGAGCATCTGCGGACCAGCGCGAGCGTGAAGGCGGTGTACGGCGACCCGATCACCGCGGACGGCAAGACCGTGATCCCGGTCGCGAAGGTGGCGTACGGGTTTGGCGCGGGCAGCGGCCACGGCAAACACGCGAAGAAGGGCGAGGACGGCAAGGCGCCGGTGGAGGGTGAAGGCGAGGGCGCGGGTGGCGGCGTGGCCGCGCGTCCGGTCGGGGTCGTCGAGATCACCGAGCAAGGCACGAAGTTCGTGCAATTCGGGGCGCCCAAGAGGCTCGCGATCACGGCGCTTGTCGGCACCGGGATCGGGCTCGTATTCGGCTGGTTCCTGGGGCGGAAGGGGAGTAAGAACTAGTCGTCGTCGTCGCGCAGGCGCTCCAGCTCGCGGCGATCGCGCTTGGTGGGTCGCCCCTTCCCTTCGAAGGCCGGGGTGGGGGCGATCCGCAGTTGGTGCGCCAGCCGCTCGCGCGCGGCCTTCCCTTCCGCATCCTCGGCGTAGAGCGTCGCCGCCTGCTTCGCGGGGCCGCGATGCTCGCTCAGCACCAACACCCGCACCAAATACGCGAAGGGCGGCTTGCGCACCCGCAGCCGGTCGCCCACCGCGAGCGCTTTCGCCGGCTTGGCGGGCATGTCGTTCACGTCGACGCGGCCCGCGGTGATCGCTTGGGTCGCGACGGCTCGTGTCTTATAGAATCGAGCCGCCCACAGCCATTTGTCGAGGCGAATGGAGCCGTCAGCCATCAGCCGTCGGCCATCAGCTTCTTGATGAAGCCTGTCAACATGCGCTTGACCTCACCCGTTTCACAATCGAGCTGCTCGTAGTCGGCGCGGGACACCAGTTCGAGATCTGCGGCCAGCAGCAGGTGGTACTGGAGCTCACTGGCAGAGCCCAATGCAACCTGAAGATACCTGGCGAAGTCTCTGCTGGTGCGCCGTCCGCTTCCCTCCGCAATGTTCGCTCCGATCGAGGCCGCAGCCCGTCGGATCTGAGCGGTTAGGCCGTATTGCTCGTCTCTCGGAAAGGGCCGGGTAAGCGTGTACAACTTGAGCGTCAGTCTGTGCCCCTTCTCCCAGACCTTGAGCTCCCGAAAGTCTCTCATTTCAGATCATCTCGCGGTGGCGTTCCTTTGAGGAGGATCGCTTCCCAAGTGACGCCCGTCGTCACCCGTTCTCGACCGCAGGGACCAAAACGACGCAGCCGCCAGCCTGCAGTCTTGCAAGCTGACGGCTGACGGCCGATCGCTGACGGCTCAAGCCTTCTTGAGTCTCACATCCCCGCTCCCCGTCTCCACATGCAGCCGCCCCGTGCCGCTGCCGATGCGACCCTCGACGTGGTCCTCGGCGATCTTGCGCACCGTGACCGAGATGCCGCCCAGGTCGATATCGCCCGAGCCTGTGTCGAGCACCACGTCGGCGCCGTAGTCGGTGGGCAGCGTGAGGTTGACCTCCCCGGAGCCGGTGTCGATGTCGATCGAGCCGCCGCCCGAGAGCAGCTCGAGCGTGACGTCACCCGACCCGGTATCGATGACGAGGTCGTCGGCCTTCACGGCGGTGGCGTCGGCGTTGCCGGAGCCGGTGTCGATCTTCAGACTGCGGCCCTCGGCGTGATCCAGCGTGACGTCGCCGGACCCCGTGTCGAACAGCAGATCGTCCCCGTGGACGCCGCTCACCACGACATTGCCCGACCCCGTGTCGAGGTTGAGATCGCCCATGGCATCGGTCACTCGCACGTCACCCGAGCCGGCGTCGACGCTGAGCGAGCCCCGCATGCCGCTGGCGGTGACGTCGGCCGAGCTGACGTCGAGCTTCACGTCGCCGTTGACGTTGGTCGCGGTCATGCGCCCGACCGCCAGGTACACCGCGATGCGCCGGCCGGGGGGCACGAGAATGCGGAGGTCCGCATGCGCCTCGAGGCCGGAACCGTCCCCACTGATCCGGACGCGGTGTCCGCGGCCGAAGGAGCGGTTGTCGCCGCTGAAGGTGCCGTCGTCGCGCACGTCGAGATTGGAGCTCGAATGCGCGCCCATCCCGGGGTACACGATGTCGTCGTCGGGATACATCACGCGCAGCGTCTGGCGCGATCCGATCGGGCCGGTCTCGACCTGGAGCTTGGCGGCGTCGTCGCCCAGGCGGGTGACTTCGACCACCACGTCGCCCGCAGGGCCGCCTTCCACGCGCACGACCCCCGCGAGGTTGTAAATCGCGACGTTGTCGCCGGCGACGGTGTAGCGCTGGGCCGCCTGGCTCATCGCGGCCGGGGCGAGGGCGGCGAGCGCCGCGCCGAGGACGATCACGGTTCGCATCGAGGTCTCCTGGAGTATGAAGGACGATCGGAGGCCCTACGCCGCCCCCGGGCGGGGTTTCGCGGGCACGTGACATGGGATAGCCAAACGCGACAGGAGGTTGCAGCGGTCGCGCCGGGCCCGCTGGAGCGGTACTTTCCACTCCGCCCTCGCGAACAGGACCGCGTGTCGAACTGGCAGATCTGGATCGTGCTATCGGCGCTGCTGCTGGTGGCGGAGATGTTCGCCCCCGGATTCTGGCTGGCCAGTGTCGCCGTCGGGTGCCTGGCCGCGGGCCTTGCCGGCCTGCTGCCGATCGGCCTGCTGGGCCAGGTGCTGGTGTTCGCGGGAACGACGGTCGGCAGCCTGTTCGGGCTGCGACCCGTGCTGGTACGACGCTTTCTGCACAGCCCTGGCACGGAGGTGCGCACCAACACTGAGGCGCTGGTCGGCAAGTCGGGCGTTGTGGTGCAGCGCTTCGACCCCGTGACCCGGCTGGGCCGGGTCAAAGTGGAAGGCGAGGACTGGCGCAGCGCCCTGATCGAGGGCGGGACGGCGCTCGAGCCCGGGACCCGCATCATGGTCGTGCAGGTGGACGGCAGCACGCTCCTGGTCGAGAAGGAGGCAGCAGACTCATGAACTTCGGGCTCATTGTCGTCGGAGCGATCGCGCTGCTCGCGATCATCATCGTCAAGAGTGCCATCATCGTGGTGCGTCAGGCGCAGACGATGGTGGTCGAACGACTCGGCAAGTACAACCGGTCCCTCTCCTCGGGGATCAACCTGATCGTGCCGTTCATCGACCAGCCGCGGGCGATCGACTGGCACCAGGTGATCAGCACCCCCACCGGTGAGACGTTCACGCGGCGCTACCGGTCCACGACGATCGACCTGCGCGAGACGGTGTACGTCTTCCCGCGCCAGAACGTGATCACCAAGGACAACGTCGTGGTCGAGATCGACGCGCTGATCTATTTCCAGGTGACCGACCCGGTGCGCGCCGCCTACGAGATCGCCAACCTCCCTGACGCGATCGAGAAGCTCACCCAGACGACGCTGCGCAACGTGATCGGCGAGCTGGACCTGGACCAGGTGCTCTCCTCGCGCGAGCACATCAACACGAAGCTGCGCGAGATTCTCGACGACGCGACCCACAAGTGGGGTGCCAAGGTGGGCCGCGTCGAGCTGAAGGACATCAGCCCGCCGCACGACATCCGCGAAGCGATGGAGAAGCAGATGCGCGCCGAGCGGGACCGGCGCGCGGCGATCCTGACCGCCGAGGGCAGTAAGCAGTCGGCGATCCTCGAGGCCGAGGGGATCCGGCAGTCGGAGATCAACAAGGCGGAGGGCGTGAAGCAGGCGAAGATCCTGCAGGCTGAGGCGGAAGCGGCGTATCGGCTCAAGGTCGCGGAGGCC
>JBGQHV010000110.1:0-11416 GCA_041498155.1 Gemmatimonadota bacterium
CCCGGCGCAACGACCCCAGGGGATAGCCCGTGCAGCACATCCAGCTTGGCACGATCGACTACGCCATCCTGATCGTCTACTTCGCCTTCGTGCTCGGCATTGGCTGGGTGCTGCGGCGATCGGTCCGGAGCAGCGAAGACTTCTTCCTGTCGGGCCGCTCCATCCCGGCGTGGATCGCGGGGCTCGCCTTCATTTCGGCGAACCTGGGCGCGCAGGAAGTGATCGGGATGGGCGCCTCGGGCGCCAAGTACGGCATGATGACGAGCCACTTCTACTGGCTCGGGGCGATCCCCGCCATGGTGTTCGTCGGCGTCTTCATGATGCCGTTCTATTACGGCTCACGCGCCCGCTCCGTACCGGAGTACCTGAAGCTCCGCTTCGACGAGAAGACCCGCGGGTTCAACGCGGCCACCTTCGCCGTGATGACCGTGTTCTCCTCCGGCATCTCCATGTATGCGCTCGCTAAGCTGCTCGAACTGCTGCTCGGCTGGAGCTTCCACACGAGTGTGGTGCTGTCCGCCGTGATCGTCCTGGCTTACATCTTTCTGGGTGGCCTGACCTCCGCGATCTACAACGAGGTGTTGCAGTTCTTTCTCATCGTCCTGGGATTCCTCCCGCTCGTACTGCTCGGCCTCAAGGACGTGGGCGGGTGGTCGGGCCTCACCGCGAAGCTCGAGACCGTCGCGACGAACGCCGGGTTCGCCCCGGGCGCCTGGTCCGATTCGTGGCGCCACCTGAACAGCGCGAGCGCCAACCCGATGGGCGTGGAGTGGTTCGGTCTGGCGATGGGCTTGGGGTTCGTGCTGTCGTTCGGGTACTGGTGTACCGACTTCCTGGTGGTCCAGCGCGCCATGGCGGCCGACTCGATGGCGGCCGCGCGCCGTACGCCGCTGCTCGCCGCGTTTCCGAAGATGCTGTTCCCCGCCCTCGTGATTCTGCCGGGGATGATCGCCATCGCGCTGCACGTGACCCGCGGGGGGTTGCTTCCGATCGGCAGCGATGGGACGCCGAACTACAATCTCGCGGTTCCCGTCATGCTGGCCCACTACCTGCCGTCGGGCCTCCTGGGCCTCGGCCTCACCGCGCTCATGGCGTCGTTCATGTCGGGCATGGCCGGGAACGTCACGGCATTCAACACGGTGTGGACCTACGACATCTACCAGTCCTACATTCGGCCGGGCCAGTCGGACAAGCACTACCTGCACATGGGCCACGCCGCCACGGTGTTCGGTATCCTGCTCAGCGTCGCCGCGGCGTACGCCACGACGCGGTTCAACAACATCATGGACATGCTCCAGCTCGTCTTCGCGTTCGTCAACGCGCCGCTGTTCGCGACCTTCCTGCTGGGCATGTTCTGGCGTCGCACGACGGGCCACGGAGCGTTCTTCGGCCTGCTGATCGGTACCGCAGCGGCGGCGGCGCACCACGGGCTGACCTTGCCCCTAGGCGCCGCAGCCGGGCTCAAGGGCGCGTTCCTGGGCACGGTGCTGCACACCTACCCGAGCGAGATGGCCCAGAATTTCTGGACCGCCATCTTCGCGTGGACCTCGTGCTTCGTGGCAACGATCGTGATTTCGCTCCTCACGGCGCGCACCAAGTCGGACGAGGATCTCAAGGGACTGGTGTATGCCCTGACGCCACGCCTGTCGGACCACGACCTGCCGTGGTACAAGCGACCCGCCGCCCTCGCCGTCGTGGTCCTGGGCCTGACAGTCGTCCTCAACGTAATCTTCTGGTGATGCCATGAAATGGGACGTGCGACTGCCGATCGGCCTGATGTTCTCCCTCTTCGGCGCGATGCTGACCGTGTACGGGCTGGCGTCGGACGAGGCGATCTATGGGCGATCGCTGGGCATCAACGTAAATCTGTGGTGGGGTCTGGCCGTGCTCGCGTTCGGGCTCGGAATGCTCGCGTTCGCCATGCGGGCGAGGAGACAGCCGCACGGCGACCACGACACGAAGTCGTAAGGGAGCGCTATGCCTCGCAGATCGTGTGTTCTGGTCGCCGGCCTGCTCCTGACGGGCGCCGGCTGCGCGCACCATCCCAACGGCGCGCCGGATCCGGGCGCGGTGCAGCCAGCCGCCGTTCACCTGAACGTCACCAACAATTCCCCACTCCCCATGGAGGTCTACGCCGTCGGATCGGGGATCAACTACCGGATGGGGACGGTGTCGCCGGGGCTCGCCAGTCATTTCGTGTTTCCCCCTTCCATGATCGGCAACGGTCCGTTGGAGGTCCAGGCCCGCCCCAGCGGCGGGGGTGACCTGATCCGGACGGGGCAGCTGCTGCTCTCGCCCGGGCAGGTCGTGGACTTCAAGATCGAGGCCCACCAGGTCAACAGCACGACCACGGTGCGGCCGTAGCCGTCGCCGACGCGCCCAGGGGCAGACTCATGAGCGAGCGCACAAAGGTCGCCATCGTCGTTGGCGGTGGGCCGGCGCCCGGCATCAACGCGGTGATCGGCGCGGCGACGATCCGCTGCATCCTGGAGGGTGTGGAGGTCCTGGGCATCCAGGACGGGTTCGAGTGGGTCATGCACGGCGACATCCAGCACGTGGTCCCGCTCACCATCGAGAAAGTCAGCCGCATCCACACCCGGGGCGGCTCGATCATCGGCATCGCCCGCGCCAATCCCACCACCGATCCCCAGCTGCTCGAGAACACGATTCTCTCGCTGCTGCGCCTCGACGTGACGCACCTGATCACCATCGGCGGCGACGATACCGCCTACACCGCCATGCGTCTCGACGAGCAGTCGGCAGGGCGGATCCACGTCGTGCACGTGCCGAAGACGATCGACAACGACATCGCGCTGCCGCCGGACATCGACACGTTCGGATTCCAGACGGCCCGCCATCACGGCGCGGAGATCGTCAAGAACCTGATGGCGGACGCGCACACCACCTCGCGCTGGTACTTCGTCATCACCATGGGGCGGAAGGCCGGGCACCTCGCCCTGGGAATCGGGAAGGCGGCCGGCGCGACGCTCACGCTCATCCCGGAGGAGTTCGGCTCGCGCAAGATCCCGTTCAAGGCAATCACCGACACGCTGGTGGGCGCCATCATCAAGCGACTGGCCCTGGGGCGGCAGCACGGCGTGGCAATCATCGCCGAGGGCGTTGTCGAGGGCATCGATCCCGCCGATCTGGCCGGGGTGGAGGGCGTCGAGCGCGATGCGCACGGCAACCTCCGCATCGCCGAGGTCGCCATCGGGCAGATTTTGAAGCAGGCGGTGCAGAAGCGGCTGCGGGAGTTCGGGCTCAAGACGACCATCGCCGCCAAGGACATCGGCTACGAGCTGCGCTGTGCCGACCCGATTCCCTACGACATGGAGTACGCCCGGGACCTGGGCTACTGCGCGGCGAAGTACCTGCTGTCGGGGGGCCGCGCGGTGATGGTCTCGATGCAGGGCGGCGAGTTCGTGCCGATGCCGTTCCGCGAGCTGCTCGACCCGGAGACAGGGCGAACGCGGCTCCGGTACGTGAACATCCACTCGACGCGCTACGCCATCGCGCGGCGCTACATGATCCGGCTGCGCCGCGACGACTTCGAGAACCCGCACGAGATCGCGCGCTTCGCGGCCGTCGCCCACCTCTCCCTGGAGCAATTCCGCGAGCAATTCGAGTGGCTGGTGCGCGACGAGCCACCGCCGCTCGACATCGCGGTGCCGCCGAGCGTCGACCAGGCGTTGAGCGGCAAACCGTGAACGCCGTCCGCCTGGCGCTCACGCTCGCCGCGCTGACGGGCGCTACTGTCTGCGCGGCGCAGCAGCCCGCCGCCGCGCCTCCCGCGTGTTGCACAGTCAGCATCCGGGTCACGGTGCCGGAGACCACGGGGACCGTCTATCTCGCCGGGAGCCTCCCCGAGCTGGGTCCTTGGAAACCGGACGGCCGCGCCCTGGAGGGTGCTGGTCGCGAGCGCGTCGTGCGGGTCACGGCGCCGCGCGGCACGACCTTCGAGTACAAGTTCACGCTGGGGACCTGGGACCGGGAGGCGCTGGGACCCACCGGCGCGGTCCCACCCAACAACCGGCTCGTGATCGAAGGGGATACAGTTGCGGCTCACGAGATCACGAGCTTCAAACGGCCGGCGCGGGAGTACATGGCGGACTGGAAGGGCTCGGGCGTCCTGGGCCGCCTCGTGTACTGGCCCGATGTCCGGTCTGCGTTCCTCGGCCCCACCCGCCACGTGGAGATCTGGCTGCCGCCGGGCTATGACAGCTCCGCGACCACACGCTACCCCGTGTTGTACATGCATGACGGGCAGAACCTGTTCGACCCGCGGATCGCGAACACCGGGGTCGACTGGGGCGTGGACGAGGCGGTGATGCGGCTCGTCCGGCAGGGCACGATCCCACCCGTGATCGTGGTGGGGGTCTGGAGCACGGCCGAGCGCGGGACGGAGTACTCGCCCTGGCACCGCGCGCCCGCTTACGGTCGCTTCCTGATCGAAGAACTGATGCCGCGGATCAACGCGGAATTCCGCACCCTGACGGGACCGGAGCACACCGCCGTCATGGGCTCATCCCTGGGCGGACTCCTGTCGTTCTACCTGGTGACCCACCACCCCGAGGCGTTCGGCGCCTGCGGTTGCGAGTCGACGCATTTCCCACTGTCCGAAGCGGTGGTCGCGCAGGTCTTCCAGGGCGTCCCTCACGTCGAACATCCCGACACCATGCCCTACATCGTCCGCGACATCGAGGGGGGGCTCAAAGCCCCGCGGGGAGCGCGGTACCGGTTCGACTACGGCTCGCAGGGACTCGACTCGGCGTACGGACCCACCCATGAGATCGTGCGCGCGTGGCTGCTGCGGCAGGGACTCGTCGAAGGCAAGGACTTCGTGGTGCGGCGCTACGAGGGCGCCACGCACAACGAAGCGTCGTGGCGCGCGCGGCTCACGGACCCGCTGACGTTCCTGTTCGCTCGCTGAGCAGCACGATGCCGAACGCGGTGGTGAGCGCGATGCTGCCGTTTCGCACCCTGCCCCTGACCCCCGAGTAACCGTCCACCAGCTCGGTGCCGTCCGGGAACACGCCGAAGACGGGAATCGTTTTGGCGCCTGCTCCCTGATCCAGCGCCACCAGCACGCGATCGTGCATCCCGTTCGCATCGAGGATACGACTGAAGATGTAGGGCACCGCCTGGAGCTGCCGGTGCACGCCGGCTCCCACCGCCGGATGCGCGCTCCGGAACCGCCCCAGCTTGCGCCAGTGCCGCAGCACCTCGGCGGTCCGGCCCCCGCGCGCGAGGTCACCCCAGTTCATAAACGAGCGCAGACCGGCGTCGCCGGCCGTGCCGGCCACCTTCAGCGGCCGGCCCGTTTCGTCTCCATAGTAGATCTGCGCGCCACCCGGAGCGAGGAGGAGGCGGGTCCCGGCGCCCAGGGGGTCCGCGCGGTCGGCGTCCCAGGGATTGCCGTCGTCGTGCGAGCTGAGGTAGTTGAGGACCGCGACGCCGCGCAGCGCCCCGGTGGTGAGTGTGGCGGAAGAGCGTGAGAATTCGCTGTCCAGCGACCCGTGCTCGCTCTTGAACGCGAAGTTGATGAGCGCGTCGTACCCGTTTGAGAAGAAGTCCACGGTCCGATCGCCGTAGTTATAGTCCCGCCCCTGGCTCGGGTCCCAGCCATAGACCTCGCCTACCATATAGAAGGGGAGGCTGTCCAGGGCCTGCGCCGGATGAGCGCGCTTCCAATCGGCGAACGCCCGCGCTGCCTCTCGCTTCAGCTCGGCGCTGACCGTCGCGCCGAAGTGTTTGGCGGTGTCGATGCGGTAACCGTCGAACCCGAAGTTGCGCACCCAATCGGTGAGCCACTTGATGACGTAATAGCGCGGCGCCCTCGGGTATCCGGTGCGCGTGAAGAAGGAATCGAGCCCGGCCCGCTCCCGATCGAGGCGGCCTTCGCGCCGCCACTTCTCGATCAGCTCGGGCGGCAGGTCCACCGGCTCGTCCCGATCGGTGCGCACGTCCGGGAGTGTGGCCACCAGGGTGCAGTCCACGGTGGTGGCATAGTCCCGATAGGTGCAGTTGGGGCCGGCGCGGACCCAGTCGTCGGGCCATGGTGGATCCAGCGGCGTCACGGGCCCGGTGTGATTGATGACGGCGTCCATCAGGACGCGGATGCCGCGGCGGTGGGCCGCGTCGATCAGCGCGCGCAGGTCGTCCTTGGTGCCCAATGCCGGATCCACCGCGGTCCAGTCCCGCGTCCAATAGCCGTGGTAGCCGTAGGTCTTCCCCGTTCCTTCGTCCACGCTGCCGTGGATCTGCTCCACGAACGGCGTCAGCCAGATGGCGGTCACGCCCAGGCTGTCGAAGTACCCCTCGTTCACCCTTCGGAGCACGCCGGCCAAGTCCCCGCCCTCGTAGCTGCGCAGGGGCCCACCGTCGTGCGCGCGGCCCAGGGCGCGGTCGTTGATCGTATCGCCGTTCTGGAAACGATCGGTGAGAAGGAAGTAGACGGTGGCGTTGTTCCAAAACACCGCGGGGTCGGTGCTCTTGGGCAGCCCGTCCCCGTGACGCGCGGCGAGGACGCAAGCGCCGAGGCCGACGAGCGCGATGGCACGCGATGCGACGCTCATGCGCGAGCCGCCGCGGGCTCGTCCTGGTCCTGCACGCGCAGCATCAGCAGCGCGGCGAGTACGAGGGACCCGCCCCCGACCAGGAGGGCGTCGATGGCCTGGCCCCCGAAGAAACGGCCCACGACAAAGCCGAGGATGGCCGCCGCGACGATCTGGGGGATCACGATGAAGAAGTTGAAGACGCCCATGTAGTAGCCGAGCTTCGACGGCGGCAGCGACCCGGTGAGGATCGCGTAGGGCATCGAGAGAATACTCGCCCAGGCGATCCCGATTCCCACCATGGACCCCAGCAGGAGATGCCGGTCTGAAATGAAGTAGATCGAAAACAAGCCGAGCGCGCCGCACAGGAGGCAGATCACATGCGCGACCTTCGGGCTCGACCATCGCGCGAGGGGCGGGATCGCGAACGCCACGACCGCCGCCACGCCGTTGTACACGGCGAAGCAGATCCCCACCCAGTTCGCGCCGTCGTTGTAGAGCGCCGACGTGGTATCGCTCGTGCCGTAGATGTGGCTCGTCACCGCGGCCGTCGTGTAGATCCACATCGCGAACAGGGCGAACCACGAGAAGAACTGCGCCCAGGCGAGCTGCTTCATCGTCCGGGGCATGTCGAGGAAGTCGTTCAGGATGGTGACGAAGCCGTTGTCGTGCCGGCCGCGGCGCTGCAGCACGCCACCCGCGATGAGCAGCAAGCCGACGACCGCGGTCCCCGCCGAGAGGATCATTACCTGGTAGACCTCCTCGCGCACGAGCCAGGCGCTGGCGAGCGCGCCCAGCACGAGGAGGACCCCGCCCAGGCGCATCTGGCGCGCGCCGTTCGTGGCGAACTCGGCGGTAGTCCGCCGCACCGCCACCTGGCCCTCCCGCGCCTGGTTCTCGGAGAACGAAGCCATCTCTTCCGGCGAGTACTCCTTCGAACGGAACACCGTCCAGAGAACCGCGCTGAAGAACACGGCGGCGCCGAGGTAGAAGGAGAGGCGCACCGAATCGGGGATCTGACCCGGAGCCGCTGCGTTCCGGACGCCGAACAGGTTCGTCAGGAGCCAGGGGAGCATCGACGCCACGACGGCGCCCGTGCCGATGAAGAAACTCTGCAACGCGAACCCGGTGACCCGCTGCGCCGAGGGGAGGTTGTCACCCACGAACGCGCGGAACGGCTCCATCGAAATGTTGATGGAGGCGTCCATGATCCAGAGCATTCCCGCCGCCACCCATAGGGCCGGAGAATTCGGCATGAGGAGCAAGGCGAGCGACGCGAGGATCGCACCAGTCAGGAAATAGGGCCGCCGCCTACCGAGGCGGTTCCAGGTGCGATCGCTGAAGTAGCCGACGACGGGCTGAACGAGGAGCCCTGTCACCGGGGCGGCGATCCAAAGGAGCGGGATGTTCTCCACTTTGGCCCCGAGCGTCTCGAAGATCCGGCTCACGTTCGCGTTCTGCAGCGCGAAGCCGAACTGGATGCCCAGGAAACCGAAGCTCATGTTCCAGATGTCCCAGAACGAGAGGCGCGGCTTGGGCCGGGCGGCGGCGGACGATGTCATGGCGGACTGTGGCCTCGAAGGGTGCGGGCGTCGTGGAGCCGGCGGACCAGGCTGTCAATCTCGGCGTCGGAGCAGATCTCGTCGAGCAGCAGCCGCATCGGCCGCTGCCAGTTCGGTCGTACGGACGACGGCGTCCCGGGGAGGTTCACCGCTACCGCCTCGAGCCAGAGATCCTCGAGCCAGGGAACGACCAACGGACTCTCGGAGCGGCCGAGCCACTCCAGCAGCTCGGCCAGCAGCACCTTGGGGTCCTCGAGCGGGCGATCGAGCTGCCGGGCGAGCCAGTGCGCCGCCCACGTGCGCTCCTCCCGCACTGCCGGGGCCGCCGCTGCGGCGAGCAGGCCGTAGTGGATGCGCTCTCCGATGTCGTTGCCCGCGAGCCACCCCGCGAACGTCGGCGTGTCGTGCGTGCCGATGAGCGCCATGTCCCTGTTCGTGGGTGGAGCGGTGACCTCCTTACCGGTCCACTCCTGAAACTCCGCCAGGTACATCCCCCAAATGCGGTGGCGCGGCAGCGCCTTGTCGATCTCGGGGGGAACGGTTCCCAGATTTTCGCCCACCACCTCGCACCGGTTGCGCTCCGATTCCAGTGTGAGAATGGCGAATAACTCCTCGGCGGGATAGGAGACGTAGGTTCCCAGGTGCAGTCCGAAGCCGTGGGGGATCCAGTACAGCCGTGTCCAGGCCATGATGTGGTCCACCCGAAGCACCCCAGCGAGACTCGCCTGGTGAGCGATCGATCCGGCCAGATAGCGGTGACCTTCGCGGCGAGACGCCCCGGGAAGTACGGGGGAGAAACCCCAGTCCTGCCCGCTCGGGAAGCCCTGGTCGGGAGGTGCGCCCACCGACATCCCGTGGGCGAACAGGGACTGGCGTGACCAGGGATCGTAGCCGTCCGGGTGGACGCCGACCGCCAGATCCAACCCCAGCCGGAAGCCGTCGCGGTCCAGGCGCGCCCTGAGGTCCTTGAGCTGCCCACGCACATGCGTCTGGGCAACAAGATGGAAGCGCTCCTCGTCGGCATCGACGTTGTCGGGCCGCAGCGCTCCACCTCGAGGCCCGGCCGGCCAATCGCGCCAGTTCCTTCCGAGCCGGGCCTGCGCGCCACGGAAGCGCGCGTAGCGCAGCAGCTCGTCGTCCAGCAACGCAGCGTCGGGAGCGGCGCGTCCCGCCAGCGCCGCCCGGACCTCCGCGTCTCCGCGGGTGACGTCCAGCGTCGTGGGACGGTCCGACGGGCGATGGGCGTCTCCCAGATCGAGGATCAGCTCGGACCAGAAGAGGCGGCTCACCGGGGAGTACGGGCTGGGCTCGGGCGGCGTGGAGTTGAACGTGGGCAAGAGCGGGAGGGCGGTGACCAGGTCTCCGCCCCGCTCCCGCACCCAGCCGCACAGGGACTCCAGGTCCCGCAGGTCGCCCAGGGAGCGGCTGCGCGCCGAGCGGAGCGCGGCGAGCTGCGTCCCGACTCCCCAGCTGCGATGCGACCCCGGACGGCGATACGCCTGCGCGGGAGCCGAAATCACGGTGCAGATCTGCGGGCGACCCGATGACTCGAACGTCAGGCGGTGGTAGCCGAACGGCAGGGGGCGGGACTCGAGCGGGACATCGGACCCGTCCTCGAGGCGCAGCTGGGCCTCACCTTGGATAGAAACCGGGGGTAGAACGCCATCCCAGGCGACGAGGACGGGCGGCAGCGGCCCCTTGCTCGCGCTCGCACGGTGGGCGCGCAGCGCCTCGGCGGCATCGGCGGGCCGCTCGACGGGAGCGCCCAGCGCGGCGCAGACCCGCACCAGGGTCTCCGGAGTTACGGTGACGCGCTTGCCGAGGCCGTCGATGTAGCGGGTGTGGACTCCCAGCGCCCGGGCGAGGGATCGCAGCGCCTTCAGCGCATCCGTCACGCAGCTACGCGATCATCTCGCCGGACGGATGCGGATCGCCTGACCGCCACCGGGCGCGAGCACGAGGTGCAGCCGACTCAGCGAAGTCACCGGGCGACTGGTGATGGTCACCGGCAGGGGATTATCCAGCCAGCTCGCGTTCGGACCATCGGCGTAGATCTCGGCGACGTAGCGCCGCCCCGGCGTCAGGAACGAGAGCGGGACGTCGAAGGTGCGGCGCTCCTCGTCGGTGATGGCACCGAGGAACCAGCTCTGGCCGCCGCGTTCGCGCCGAGCCACCACCACGTAATCGCCGATCTTGCCGGCGATCACGCGCGTGGTGTCCCAGTCCACCGCCACGTCGCGGATGAACTGAAACGCGGGTTGATTCGCGTAGTTCTCGGGGAGATCGGCGGCCATCTGGAGCGGCGAGTAGAGCACGACATACAGCGCGAGCTGCTTCGCCAGGGTCGTCCGCACCCGGGGCTCGTCGGGCCGGCGGGCGTGACCGCTCGAGCGCTCGAACAGATCGAAGATCCCCGGCGTGAAATCCATCGGTCCATCCAGCAGGCGCGTGAAGAAGAGGATGGTCTCGTGCTCCGGCGGGTTGCCGCCGTCGCCGCTCCAGGCGTTGTACTCCTGTCCCCGGGCCCCCTCGCGGCTCATCATGTTCGGGAACGTGCGCCGCTCGCCGGTGTCGTGCATCGGCTCGTGCACGTCGAGCATGATGCCGTCGCGGGCCGCCTCCTCGATGACGCGGCGGTAGTGCTGCACCATGAACTGCGAATAGTGCGAGTGGCCTTCGCTCGTCAGGTCGGTGACGTAGCCCGACTTGATGGCGTCGAGGCCGAGCGTGTGGTACAGGGCGAAGGCGCTGTCCATCTGCCGCTCGTAGTTTTGGATCCCGCCCGACGTCTCGTTGTGCACGATCAGGCGCACGCCTTTCGATTTTGCGTAGCGAGCGACTGCGGCGAGGTCGTATTCGGGATAGGCCTGGGTGAACGAGAAGGCGTTGCGGTTCGCGATCCAGTCGCCGTCCCAGCCGACGTTCCACCCTTCTACCAGCACCCCGCCGAATCCGTTTGCCGCGGCGAAGTCGATGTAGTGCTTTGCGTTAGCGGTCGTCGCCCCGTGCTTCGGTCCCGAGCTCCAGGTCATGGCGCCGATGTGCATGCCCCACCAGATGCCCACGTATTTCATCGGGTGGATCCAGTCGGTACTGGCCAGGGCGTTCGGAGGATTGAGGTTGAGGCCGAGCAGCGAGGGCGCGAGATCGGTGACGCGATCGGCCAGCTGGATCGTGCGCCACGGCGTCACGAACGGCGTCTTGCCGCGTACCTTGATCCCGTCGGCCATCGGCGCCAGGGCCGCGCGCAGCGTGCGGCCTTCCATGCGCGGCCCGGCGAGGAACATGCGCGCGTAGTCC
>JBGQHV010000111.1:0-11338 GCA_041498155.1 Gemmatimonadota bacterium
CGTCGAGCGGCGCTTCCGCACCGAGCAGCGCTCCATGGCCGAGATCGAATCGGGGCCGGGCGTGCTGTTCGCGAGCGGCCTCATCGCGGGTGGCTCGATTGCGGGGATCGTGATCGCGGCCATCGCCGGGAAGATGGGCAGCGCCGACCGGCTGGCGGAGATCGTAGGGCTCTCGGGCCGCCTCGGCTCCCTCACCACGATGAACCTGCCGGTGCTGGTGCTGTTCGCCCTGCTGGGCTACGGCCTCTACCGCGTGGGGCTGCGCAAGCAGTAACCCCGGGGGTGTCGAATTCCTCGACGGGAACGCCTATACTTCGCGGCCCGGTCCGCGCCTGGTCCAGGCCGCCGGCTGTTGGCGTTGATGCTCCGTTGACGATCGTGACCTAGCCGTCGAGGACCCGTGCAGACTTGGACCCTGGCGTCGAGTCGTCTGCTGCTGGCGCTGGCCCAGCAGGCGGCCGCTCCGCCGCCCATCTCCCCACCGCCGCCACGGGCACCCGTGGTCCGGGGCACGCTGCGTCTGTTCGCGGTGGGGGACCTGAACCTGGGCCGGGCGGTGACGTGGGATTACCTGCTCAAGGGTGACACGCTCTATCCGTTCGACGCGGTGCGCGACACGCTCGCCGCCGCGGACAT
The DNA here is from genome assembly GCA_041498155.1 of Gemmatimonadota bacterium. Classification (GTDB taxonomy): domain Bacteria; phylum Gemmatimonadota; class Gemmatimonadetes; order Gemmatimonadales; family GWC2-71-9; genus DASTHG01. The sequence continues at coordinate 637 of JBGQHV010000111.1, forward strand.
CCTGTTCGGCAATCTGGAGAGTCCGATCGCCCCGGTGGGGCATCCCTACGAGCACACCGGGAGTCCGGTCTTCAGCGCGCCCCCGGTCGCGGCGGATGCCCTGGTCCGCGCCGGCTTCGACGTCGTCAGCACGGCCAACAACCACGCCTGGGACGCGGGACTCACCGGGGTGTTCGAGACGGTGAAGCAGCTCGATCGCGTGCACCTGCCGCACGTCGGTACCGGCCGCACCCTGGCGGACGCGCATCAGCCGGCGATCATCGTGCGCAACGGCTGGCGCGTGGCGTTTTTCGCCGTCACCCGCGCCTACAACCCGGCGCCGGGACGGTTCTACACGCACATCGGGTCGCACTACATCGCGTATGCCGACAGCGCGTGGCTCTATCCGGCGATCCGCCGCATCAAGGCATCGGGCGCGGCCGACTTCGTGGTCGTCAGCATCCACGCCGGCACCGAGCTGGCGGACCATCCCGACGAGCCGCTGCGTCAGTTTCTCCTGGGCGCGGTGGACGCCGGCGCCGACCTGTGCCTGGGACATCATCCGCACGTGCTGCAGCCCGTGGAGTGGTATCGCGGCAAGCCGATCGTCTACTCGATGGGCAATTTCATCTTCAAGCAGGGCGCGCCGTGGACCGCCTACTCGGGCGTCTTCACGTTCACCGTGGCCCCCGACGGGCGTGTGACGGCGGACGTGATTCCGGTGCGTTCCGGGTTCCAGGCGCGGTTCGCCTCGCGCTCCGCGGCCGACAGTATCCGGCGGCGCGTCGGCCTGGTGGGCCCCCTTCCCCTCATCTTCTTCACGACCTTGCCATGACCAAGCCGTCGCACGATTTCCTCAAGCGACTTCTGGATTCGCCCGGCCCCTCGGGCTTCGAAACGGCGCCCGCGCGCGTGTGGCGCGAGGAAGTCAAAGGCTTCGCCGACGAGATGCGCGCCGACGTCCACGGCAATTCGGTGGGCATCGTCAACCCGAAGGGCGCCCCGCGGCTGATGTTCGCCGGGCACATCGACGAGATCGGGCTGCAGATCACGCACATCGACGACGAGGGGTTCTGCTATTTCGCGGCGATCGGCGGCTGGGATTCCCAGGTCCTGGTGGGCCAGCGAGTGGTCGTGGTCGGCCCCGCGGGCCCCGTCCGCGGCGTGATCGGCAAGAAGGCGCCGCATCTCATGAAGAAGGAAGAGTTCGACAAGGTCAGCCAGATCACCGATCTGTGGATCGACATCGGCGCGGCGACCCGCGACGAGGCGCTGGCGCGCGTGCACGTGGGCGATCCGGCGGTGATCGACGCGTCCAGCCAGGAGTTCCCCGGCGAGCGGATCGTCTCGCGCAGCATCGACAACCGGATCGGGGCGTACGTGGTCGCCGAGGCGCTGCGGTTGCTGGCGAACGAGCGCCCCAAGCACGCGGCGGTGTTCGCGGTCGCGACGACTCGGGAAGAAATCGCCTACACCGGCGGGGGCGCGCGCACCAGCGCCGTGGGGATCGATCCGCAGGCGGCGCTGGTGGTGGACGTCACCCACTCCACCGACTGGCCCGGCGCGGACAAGAAGCAGGGCGGGGACCACAAGCTGGGCGGCGGCCCCGTGTTTTCACGCGGCTCGGCGGTACACCCGGTGGTGTTCGATCTGCTGGTGCGCTGCGCGACGGAAGAGGGGATTCCCTATACCGTCCAGGCCGCGCCGCGCGACACCGGCACCGACGCCGACGCGATCCACAACGCGATGCGCGGCATTCCCACCGGCCTCGTGTCGGTGCCCAACCGCTACATGCACAGCCCGAATGAGATGGTGGCGCTGGCCGACGTGGAGCGCGCCGCCCGCCTGCTCGCGGCGTTCGCGCGCGCGCTCGGGCCCGACGCGAGCTTCATCCTGAAGTAGCGCGGGCGCCCGCTCAGGACTTCTTCAGGCTCAGCTCGCTGAGCGCCTGCTGGGTCGCGGCGCGGACCTGCTTGTCGCTGTCGTTGGCGAGGTTCTGCAACGTGCCGATGGCCGCGGGCGTGCCCGCCACGCGCAGCGCCTCGACGGCGGTGACGCGCAGGGCGGTCGGCTTGCGGCCGAAGAACTTCCCCGACGGCTGCGCGATCTTGCTCAACGCCTGCACCGCATCGGGACTGCCGATGCGGCCCAGCGCGAAGATCAACTCGCGCACCACCTCGGGATCCTTCTCCTCCTCGAGCGCCACCACGAGCGGCATCGCCAGCGCGCTCGCCTTCCGCCCGCCGACCCCGAGCGCCGCCTGGCGCCGCACGTCGGCGGACTTGTCCCGCAGCACCCGGCGCAGCGGTTCCGCGGCGCTGCGCGTCCCGATCTTGGCGAGCGCCAGCGCCACCTGCCGCCGCACCCGCTCGTCGGTGTGGTCGAGCTGCTTGGTGAGCGCGGGCACCGCCGCTTCCAGTGCCAGCTCGCCCACCAGGTCGGCCACGTTGCGCACCACGAACCACTGCGGATGGCCCAGCATGTGGATGAGCTGGTCCTGCCCTTCCTTCATCTGGATCAGGGCGTTGAACACTCCGCGCCGCTCGGTGACCGTGTTGGACGTGGTGAGCAGATCGAGCAACACCTCGACCCCGTCTGGTCCGGCGCGCTGTAGCACGATCCCGGCGGCATCCTCGAGATGCGGGACCTGGACCAGCTTGCTGAGGCCGTCCAGCATCTGACGCGTGATCATGCGCCGCAGCGCGATGCCGTACTGCCGCCGCACCGCCGCGTCCTCCACGCGCTGCTCGACCCGCACGATGTTGTAGACGATCTGCATCGCGTGCTCGACCTTCCCGGCCCGCATCACGCTCTCGACCTGCCGGGTCAGCACGGTGAGCGTCTCCCCGATGTTCGACGCCTGGGGATTCGCCTCGAGCGCCGTGAGCAGATCGGTGGTGTCCTTGGAGAGGGCTTCGCGCAGCGCGAACGTCGACGACGCCGCTTCGCGCGTGATCTCGGGCTGCGCGCTCGAGCTCGAGATGCGCACGTCCTGGGTCTCGTCCGGGACCTCCACCGAGGGCGGTTGGATCGCCGCGGTTGACCCGGGCGGCGCCGCGACCGAGGGGGGCGGTGGAGGCGGCGGAGCGGCCGCCGCGGGTCGGGCCGGGGTGAAGATCGGCGGCGGGGGCGGCGGCGGCGGAGGCGGAGGCGGCAGATTCGCCGGCAGCACCGGCTCGTTCTCGAGATGGGTCGCGGGCAACCCCGGCGACGGCACCCGCGCCGACTCCCGCGGCACGACTTCGTCCGACGGCGTCGCCGCCTCCGGACTGGGCAGCGCCAGCGAGGGCGGCGCCAGGTTCTGCTCCACCGACTCCACGTCGTCGGCGCCCGAGATCGGCGTACTCTTCAGATCCCGCACCGGCTCGCCCCGCAGCACGCCGCGCGTGCCCAGATCGGCGGGGGCGCCCGATTCGGCAGGAGTCTCTTCCGGCAGATCGAGCGCCGCCAGCACCACCGACACGCGGTTGGCGCCGGACGACCGCAGCCGCGAGGCGATGTTCACCCTCGCGCCGGGCTGGTCCGCCAGGGCGCGCAGCAGCTCGAACAGATGCGCCACGGGCGCATCGGAGGGAATCGCAATCTCGGTCACGCCGTGCAGCACCATGCGCTGCACCAGCGGCTGAAACTCCGGCGCCGTGACCGCCTCACCGTTGATGTGGAGGACGTCGCGCACGACGCGCGCGGCCACGCCGCTTTCCTTCAGCATGCCAACCAGGATCCGGAACTCCCGCTTCTGATCCTCTTTCTTGGCGGGATCCCGGAACAGGTCGACGGCGCGGGCCAGATGCGTGGCGAAGACGACGGGGTTGACCATGTTCGGTGAGTGAATCTAGGACGCGGCTCTAGGCGCGGCAACGCTCCGCGAGCGCGTGCGCCACCTCGCGTTCCCGTACCGGCCGGCCCGGCAACGCGAGGGCATGGGACAATCGGGCGAGCGGCGGCGCCACGAGCCCCAGACCTGCCAGCCGTTCCGCGTCGGCCAGCAGCCCCGCGATCGGCGCGTCCCACGCCAGACGCCCCCGCTCGAGCACGAGCGCCCGATCGAGTGTTTCGGCCGCGAAGCCCAGATCGTGGGTGACCACGAGCAGCGCCGTCCCGTGCGCCGCGCGCGCCGCAATCGCGGCCGCGACACGATCGCGCGCGCGTCGGTCCAGTCCCGCCGTCGGCTCGTCGAGCAGGAGCAGCGCGGGCTCCAGGGCGAGCGCGCCGGCCAGCGCCGCCAGTTTCCGCCACGGCGCCGGCAAGTCGTACGGGTGCTCCCCCGCGACCTCCGTCAGTCCGAGGCTCGCGAGCGCCCGCTCCACCCGCGCGGCGATCTCCGGCGCCGCGACTCCGGTGACGCGGGGACCGAACGCCACGTCATCCGCCACGGTGCGCGCGAACAGCTGCTGGTCGGCATGCTGAAACAGGGACCCGACGCGATGCGCCAGCTCGTCGGGTCGGCGCCCGGCGGTGTCCCAATCGCCGACCCGGACCACGCCGGCCGTGGGGTGGAGCAATCCGCTGACGAGCCGCAGCAGCGTCGACTTCCCCGCCCCGTTACGGCCCACGAGCGCCACGCGCTCCCCCGGCGCGAGCGTGAACGAGACCCCGGTGAGCGCCGGCCGGCCCGCGTAGGCGAACGCCACGTCCTCGAACGCGAGCACGGCGCTCATCGCACGCGCTCCACCGCTTCGGCCACCGTCAACGGCGGCGGCGCGCCGAGCCCCGCCCGGCGCCAGGCACCCGCGACCGCGGTGCTCCCCGGCCCCGCGCGGGACCAGAGCGCCGCGTCGGACAGCACCGCACGGGCGGGACCGATGGCCTGCACTCGGCCGCCCGCGAGCCAGACGACGCGGTCGGCGGCGTCGGGAAGCGCGTCCAGCTCGCTCGTCGCCACCAGCACCGCCGTGCCCTCCGCCGCCAGCTCGCGCAACAGGCGCCACACGGCCAGCGCTGCGACGGGGTCGAGCTCCGCCGTCGGCTCGTCCAGCAGCAACACTTCGGGTTGCATCGCGAGGATGCCGGCCAGGATCACCCGTTGCAGCTCGCCGCCCGAGAGTGTCGCGGGGTCGCGCGCTTCGAGGTGAGTCGCGTCCACGCGCGCGAGCGACCGATCGACCGTGGCGGTGATCCGCTCGAGCGGCCACCCGAGGTTCGCGGGCCCGAACGCGACTTCGTCCCGGACGGTGAACGCCATGCCGGAGGCCTGGGTCCACGGGGTCGGCAGCAGCAACGCGCTGCGACCGGCGCGGGTCACGCCGCCCGTCAGCTCGCCACCCAGCACGCGCGGCACCAGATCGCCCGCGACGAGCAGCAGCGTCGAGGCCCCGGCGCCGGTGTTCCCGATCACGCCGACGACCTCCCCGGGCTCCACCGTGAGCGTGATGTCCGCGAGCGCCGGCGCTCGCGTGGCGGGATAGTGATAGGTCACCCCTTCCAGGACCAGCGCGCTCACGCGATCCGCCAGGCGAGCAGTGCCACGCAGCCGAGCAGCATTGCCCACCGGACGACCCGCTCGGCCGGACGGTCGCGCGGCGGGGCGAGCGGCGTGCGGCGCACGCCGGGCGTGAAGCCCCGCGTCTCGAGCGCCAGCGCCCGCTCGTCCACCTCGTGCAGGGCGGACAGCACGAGCGGCAGGGCGAGGGCCCGCAGCGCGGCGAGACGCGCCACGGGCCCACCTCGCGTGTTCAGACCGCGACAGCGCTGGGCGTCCACGATGCGACTCGCCCGCTCGCGCAGTGCGGGAACGGCCGAAAGCGTCGCCGACAGCAGGAACGCGGCGCTCGCCGGCCAACCGGCGGCCACCATCGCCTCGACCAGGCGGGCGGGCGGCAGCGCGGCGATCAGCCACAGGAAGCTCGCGATCATCGTGGTGAGTCGCGTGCCGGTCGTCACCATGCCGCCGGCGCCGTGCAATAGAAAGAGGAAGAACCAGAACGGAGCGGCGGTGAGCAGCGCGACGCGCAGCAACCGGACACCGGATCCCGGGCCCCCCACTCCGCACAATCCCAGCGCCACCGCCGCCGGAGCGATTGCGCCCCACGGCGCCGGCAGGATCCAGGCGAGCGCGGCGAGGGTGATTGCGACGCCGATGAGCGTGAACGGATGGAGCGCGCGCACTCAGGCGACCGGTCGGGCGATGGCGCGCAAGGCGAGAGGGAAGCGGGCGGCGGTCCGCCGCGGCAGCGCGTGCAGCACCGTGGTCACGAGCGCGAAGGTCACCGCCTTGTCGGCGAAATCCGACAGGAAGCTCCCGAAGAAACAGGCGCCCAAGTCCGACAGGCCGAGCAGCTGGCCCAGCTTGGTGGTCAGCGCGATCCCGCCCGTCGTGGCGCACTTGAAGATGAGATACGAGATCGGGGTGGAGGCGAGCGCCGCGAGCACACCCAGGACGAGGCCGGCCGGGACGGCGGTGCGGAACGACCGGAACCACCCACCCCGGGCGGCGAGCCAGGCGTACAGTGCGACCAGCACCTGCACCACCACGAACGGCCAGAACGTCGGGTTCCGCAGGCTGTTCACCGCCGACGTGAGGGCGCCGGTCGCGATGCCGACAACGGGCCCCGCGAGCGCGGTGGCGAGGATCGTCCCGGTAGTGTCCAGGAACAGCGGGAGCCCCACCGCGTCCACCGCGGCGGACAGGGCGAGATTGATCGCGACAGCAACGGGGATCAGGGCCAGCAGGCGAACCGACACCGGGCGACTTCCGTGAACGGAGGCGCAAAGATAGATATTCCAGCATGCACATCACCAGCCTGCTGCTCGCGACGCGCCTGGTGCTCCAGACCCAGGCGCACGATACCCTGAATCCGGCCGCCCACCGGGCGCTGAACGATCTCCACTACCTTGCGGACGACGCCCGCGAAGGACGCGGGGTGGGCACGCGGGGGCTCGAGGAGGCCGGCCGCTACCTCGCCCAGGCGTTCAAGACGATCGGGCTCGCCCCGGGCGGTGATTCGGGAACCTACTTCCAGACGTTCGTCATCTCGCACGATGCGCCGGCCGCCATCCATACCGATGCGGGCGGGAAGACGATCCGCAACGTCATCGGCGTGCTGCGCGGGCGCTCGCCGGCGCTGCGCGGGGAAATCATCGTGGTGGGGGCGCACTACGACCATCTGGGCTACGGCGGCTTCGGCGCCCTGGACGACCCCGACTCGACCGGCAAGATCCACAACGGCGCGGACGACAACGCGTCGGGCACGACGGCCCTGCTGGAGGTGGCGCGCCGCCTCGTCACCCGCCGGCCGGAGCGCACGGTGCTGTTCATCGCCTTTTCGGGCGAAGAGCTGGGCGACTTGGGCTCGGGGTATTACGTGGCCCACCCCACGGTGCCCGTGGATTCGATCTACACGATGCTCAACATGGATATGGTCGGCCGGCTGCGGAACGCGAAGCTGATTGTCTCCGGCGCCGCGACCACAAAGGAGTTCCCCGCCCTGCTCGATTCGCTCAACCGCTCCGGCGGGTCCGACCCGCGGTTCGATCTGCGCGCCTCGGGCGACGGTTGGGGGCCGAGCGACCATGCGTCGTTCTATGCGGCGAAGCGGCCGGTGCTGCACTTCTTTACCGACCTGCACGGGGACTACCATCGGACCACCGACGACTGGGACAAGATCAACATCGTGGGGCTGGAGGCGGTGGCCGACTTCGTCGCCGACGCGGCCACGACGCTGGCCGACCGTCACGCGCCCCTCACGTTCGTGGACGTGCCGCCGCCCCAGACATCCATCGGCGGCTCGGGCTATGGCGCCTACCTGGGCACCGTGCCGGACATGAGCGGATCGCCGGGGGGCGTGCGCATCACGGGGACGCGCGCCGGCAGCCCGGCCGAGCACGCGGGACTCACGGCGGGAGACATCATCACCCAGATCGGCGCCAAGACGGTCGCCAACCTCTACGACATGACGGACGCCCTGCGCAGCCACCAGGCGGGCGACACCGTCGTCATCGTGGTGAAGCGGGACACGACGCTCGTGCGGCTCACCGCGGTCCTCGGTAAGCGCAGCTCGTGACCACCGGTGTGAAGAGCGATCCCGCCGGCGTGGTGCGCGCGTTGCGCGCCGCGCACCTGCACGACGCTCCGCGCGGGGAGCTGCTGCAGATGGCGTGCGAGAAGATCCAGACGTGGGGCGGTCCGTACACCTCGGTCTACGCCTACATGGTGCACGGGGACGAGCTGCTGCTCGAAGCGTACGCGGGGCGCGAGACCGACCACACGCGGATCCCGGTCGGGGCGGGCGTGTGCGGCACAGCGGTCGCCGAGAAACGCGATCAGAACGTCCCGGACGTGCGGGCCGTCGGCAACTATCTCGCGTGCAACCTCTATACCCGGTCGGAGCTGGTCGTCCTGATCCGCCGCGGCGAACACATCCTGGGCCAGATCGACATCGACTCCGATGTCGTGAACGGATTCGGAGAGCGCGAGCACGACGACGTCAAAGTCGTGGCCGACGCCCTCGCCGTCCTGCTGTAACCAGCCTTCTTCATGCCTCCTTCAACGTCGCCTCATCACCCGGCGCGAGGTTCGTGGGCAGGGACCATGGGAGGCGACTGTGACGACGAATCAGCTGTTGGGACCGTTCTGCCAGAGCTGCGCGATGCCGCTCGACAAGCCCGAGGACTACGGAACCGACGCGGTCGGATACCGCGTGAACGACTACTGCCACTACTGCTACACCAGGGGCGAGCTCACCGAGCCGGAGATCAGCCTGCAGGAAATGACCGACAAGTGTGTGGCGGTCATGGTCCAGCGGAGCATCATGCCCGAGAAGAAGGCGCGGGCACTCATGATGGAAGTGCTGCCGAAGCTCAAACGGTGGCGCCTGGGCGCCCTGGCCGGCCGGGTCTGATCGTCCGGCGTCGAGCATGCTCGACGTCATCCTGAAGCGCTTCGACACCCCCGACGAAACGCGCTCCATGTCGCTGGGGCGCTTCGATGTCGTGCACCTGGGCGGGATGACGATCGGCCGGGCCACCTATCAACCCGGATGGCGCTGGTCCGAGCACGTCGGCCCGACGGTGGGCGCGCCGCGCTGCACCGTCGAGCACGTCGGCCTCGTACTGGCCGGCACCGCCGCCGTTTCGTTCGCGGACGGACGGGTGATCGAGCTGCGGACCGGCGAGCTGTTTCACATTCCAGCCGTCCCGCATGACAGCTGGGTGATCGGCGACACTCCCTATGTGTCGCTGCACTTCCTCGGCGCGGAGGGCTACGCGCGTTAGATCCCCTTCGGCTCCCGCAGAACCAGCCGATGACTACGACTCTCGTGGTCCAGCAGCTCGGCGTACCGGCCCCACTCCACCACCGTACGGAACATCGCCTGCGCCTTGGCGAAGGGAAAACAGATCGTCATGTCGGCCAGCAGATCGTCGTCATCGATCGTGCCGTCCCCTTCCCGCAGCATGCCGAGCACGCGGACGAACAGCGGATGCTCGCGGATTCGTTCCCGCGTCGCGCCCTTTCGCCCCGCGGCATCCAATTTCACGACCGCCTTCCCCGCCTCGGTGAGCGCGGCGATCTCGCCCGGCGTCGTCACCCATTCGAGCTGCTCGGCCGCGCGCACCACGGCGGTCATGCGATCGTAGTCCACGCCGAGCTGTTCGCCCAGCTCGAACACGGGACCGCTCTGGTCCGGACGGCCCGCCAGGTACCCGAGGAGGCCGAACACCTCGGGCACGTGCACGCGGGGGAGTGGCACCAGGCGGCCGGGCGCCTCCGCGGCCTCGCGCTCGACTTCCGGGAGCAGCGTATCGGTCAGGATCGCGTGCAGCCGCTCCACCATGGCGCCGAACGCCGGGGCGCGCACGTCCCGCGGATACGCCAGGGCGTTCTCCACCACCTCGCGCACATGCCCCGGGTTCGTGCCGAACACGACGATGCGGCCCGCGAGATAGACCGCCTCCTCGACGCTGTGCGTGACCACCACGAGACTGGACACGCCGGTCGAGGTATCGCGCCACAGCTCCACGACCTGGGCGCGCAGGTTCTCGGCGGTCAACGCATCGAGCGCCCCGAACGGCTCGTCCATGAAGAGCACCTCCGGCTCCACCGCGAGCGCCCGGGCGAACCCGACCCGCTGTTTCATCCCGCCCGACAGCTCCCGCGGGTAGGCGCCCTCGAAGCCGGCGAGTCCCACCTGCCCGATCGCCCGGGCCGCGGCCCGGGCCTGGTCACCCTCCGCCACGCCGCGCGCCGCGAGTCCCATCACGACGTTCTGCTCCACCGTGAGCCACGGCAGCAGGGCGAACGACTGGAACACCATCGCCGCCGAGGAGAGGACGCCGTCCACCGGCACGCCGCGGTAGAGCACCTCGCCGCTCGTCGGCCGCGCCAGTCCGACGAGCAGACGCAGCAGCGTGCTCTTGCCGCAGCCCGAGGGCCCCACCAGCGCCACCACCTCGCGCTCGCGGACCGTCAGGCTGACGTCCCGTAGCGCCTCGAGCGATTGGCCGTGCGGCTGGGTGAAGCGCTGGCTCACGTGGCGCGCTTCGAGCATGGGACCGTTGGACTCGCTCATTGGGTCGTCCCGAACCGGGACTGCGCGAGCTGCGCCGCGGGCCGCCACACGAGCCGGTTCCAGGCCACCACGATCACGCTCATCACCGCTACGCCGCCCGTGAGGAGCGGAAAGTTCGCGTGCGCGGTCGCTTCACTGATCAGGCTCCCCAACCCCGTGGCGGTGTGCAGGCGCCCGCCGGCGTTCAGATATTCCGCCACGATCGACCCGTTCCAGGC
>JBGQHV010000112.1:0-11240 GCA_041498155.1 Gemmatimonadota bacterium
CGAAGCCCAGGTTCGGCCGCGCTCGGGATTGGCGTTGAAGCACGGCCTTACCCTGCCCAACTCACCGGCGACGATCGACTCCGACTACCGCGGGGAGCTCCTGGTCGCGCTGATCAACCTGGGGACGGAGCCGGTGACGGTGACGCGCGGGACCCGGATCGCCCAGCTGGTGTTCCAGCGGGTCGAGGACGTGCGCCTGGAGCCGGTCGACGTCCTGCCGCCGAGCGAGCGCGGCGCGGGCGGATTCGGGAGCACCGGCGCGTGATTCGCCCGCCCGTGCTCTGCTACCATCGTGTGGGCGGCCCGCTCGAGGTCGGGATCACCCGAGTGCCCGGCCCGGTGTTCGTCAAACAGATGACGGCCCTCGCCAAGGCGGGGTGGCGCACGCTGACCCTGGAGGAGTTTTCCCGATCGGCGTCGCCCTACCTCTTTCCGGTGACGCGTCTCTCGTCGGCGGAACGGACCTTCCTCCTCACGTTCGACGATGGCTACGCGAGTCTGGCGGAGAGCGCCTATCCCGTCCTGGCGGATCTCGGGTTCACGGCGACGACGTTTCTCGTCACCGATTTCATCGGTCGCGAGAATCTCTGGGATGTGCGCTACACACGACACCGCCTGCGGCACCTCGATTGGCCGGCGATCGAAGCGTGGCGGGCTCGCGGATTCGACTTCGGCTCGCACTCGTCCGCGCACCGTCGTCTCACCTGGTTGAAGAAGCCGGCCCTGACCGAGGATCTGGTCCGGTCGCGTGAGACACTGATGCAGCGGCTCGGGCCGCCCGCGGGGCGGGCCATCGCCTATCCGTTCGGCGCGGTGAACCTGCTCACGGTCGAGCTGGCGCGGAAAACGGGGTTCGAGCTCGGGTTCGCGGGGGTATGGGAAGCCGGCAAGGACCCGCTGCAGCTGTCGCGGATGCCGGTCTATGCGTGGGACATAGGGCGGGTGCCGGTGGGGTTGCGCGGTGGACCGCTCGGCACCGTTGGCCGTCTCGTCGCCCACGTCGCGAACCGCTGCGCCCTCGGAACCAGTCTGATGCTGGCGCTAGCGCGCCCCTTCCGGCGCCGGTCCCTGAAGGCGACGCCACAGGGCGAATCCCAGCAGGATCGCGCCGACTGAGATTCCGGCCTGGGGGCTCACAGTCCCTCGACGCCCGCCACGGCCATGCCCATCGTGTGGTAGCCCTTGTCGACGTAGATCGTCGTGCCGGTGATGCCGGTCGCGAGCGGGCTGCAGAGGAACGCGCCCACTGTTCCCACCTCTCGGGCCGCCAGGGGCTCGGCGAGCGGCGCATTGGCCGTGTAGTAGTCCACCATGCGCTCGATCTTGCCGATCGCGCTGGCCGCGCGTGATGCCAGTGGGCCCGCGGAGATCGTGTTGACGCGCACGCCGTACTTGCGCCCCGCCTCGAAGGCGAGGGTGCGGGTGTCGCTCTCCAGCGCGGCCTTGGCGGAGGACATGCCGCCGCCATAGCCCGGCACGACACGCTCGCTCGCCAGATAGGTGAGGGACAGAAACGCCCCGCCGGGCCGGAGATGCGGCGCCAAACGGGCGACCAGGGAGACGAGGGAGTACGCGCTGACCCCCACGGCGGTGAGATAGCCGGGGCGGCTGGTTTCGAGCAGCGGCTTCTTCACTTCGGGGCCGTTGGCGAGCGAGTGAATCACGATGTCGAGCGGCCGGTCACCGAAGTCGGCGAGCAGGCGCTGCCGCAGCCCTTCCACCGAGAAGTCGCCGACTTCCTTGTACCGCTTGTTCGTACGCACCTCCTCCGGCGCGTCTCCCAGTGTGTCGAACGCCGCGTCGAGCGGATAGATCTTTTCGAAGGCGAGCAACGACCCGTCCGGCATCCGGCGCGAGTCGTCGAGCTTGCCGCGCTCCAGCAGATTCTGGAAGATGTTCAACGCCGGCGGCCACGTCCCGGCGCACACCGTGGCGCCGGCTTCCGCCAGCGCTTTGGCGATCGCGAAGCCGAACCCGGCGTCGTCAGCCACCCCGGCCACCAGGGCCCGCTTCCCCGTGAGATCGATGCTCAGCATGTGCTCTTTCCAGTCAGATGAAGAAACGCGCCGCTACGGGAATCAGCTGCGGGTGCTTGACGAGTGCCTGGGCGAAGATGCGTCCCAAGGTACGCTTTTCCCGAGGGATGGCATTGACGGTCCGCGCCAGGCCGTTGAAGAACGCATCGTCGAGGTGTTCGAGCGCCTGCTTGATCCGGTAGTACTTGAGGTGGTCGTCTCCCAGGAGCTGCATCCAGTCCCGGTGATACGCGGCCAGACGACCGGCGCCCGTATCCCCCTCGCAGATCGCGGCAGCGGCGGTGCGCCCGGCGAGCCGGCCCGCCTTCATCGCGTTCACGATCCCCCCGCCCGAAAGGGGGTTGATCATGTGTGCCGCATCGCCCGCGACGAGGACGCCATCGGTGGTGGTCTGTCGGATCGTCGTGTGCACGATGACGCCGCCCACCGTGTACCCGGTTCGGGCGCCCCGGGGGTACCGCCGGGCGATCCAGGCGTCGAGGTACGACCGCGCGTTGCGGCCGTCACTCTTCAGGGCCACGATGCCAAGGCCGACGTTCGCGACGCCTTCCCCCTTGGGGAAGACCCAGGCGTAGCCGCCCGGGGCGATGCCATCCCCGAACTGGAGGTAGATCGCATCGGGATCGAAATCGATGCCCTGCACGACATACTGGGCGCAGGATTCCATGTCGCGCGCGGGGACCCGGGTGTCGAGGCCGGCCCAGCGGCCGACCATCGTCTCGACGCCGTCGGCTCCGATGACGACCCGCGCGCGGATCACGTCGCGTCCTGCCGGACCGCGGACGGCGACCGCCCAACGCCCGTCCGCCTCGCGGGTCATGCCCGTCGCTTCGGTACCGACCTGGAGATCCGCCCCCGCCGCCACTGCCTCGGCGGCGAGGAACGCATCGAAGCGGGTGCGGTCGAGAATCCAGCCCACATCCCGCTCGGCGACCTGGACCTCGGTGTCGTCGGGAGCGAGGAAGATCACGCGGGTGATCTTGCGGGCCGCCCAGGAGGCGCCTTCGGGGCGCGCGAACTCCCGCAGCCCGGCGTCGCCCACGCCCTCCGCGCAGCGGACCGGGGCCCCCACGGCGCGATCGCGCTCGAGCAGCACCACCTCGAGGCCGCGCGACGCCTGGGCCGCCTCGCGAGCCGCGATCGACCCCGCCGGGCCGGCACCCACCACCAACACGTCCACTTCGCGCATCAGGTCGCCATCATGGCCAGCGCCCCGACAGGGCAGGGCGCAATACACTTGCGGCAGCCCGTACACGCGACCGGATCGACCAGCAGGGCGCTGAGATCGAGATGGATGGCTTCCGGGGGGCATAGCGGCAGGCACAGGCCGCAGCGGTCGCACACCTCGAGGTCCACCACAGCCACTTCGGCGGCGCGCGCAGGGGGCATCGGCGTAGGCTAGCCGCTCCCGGGAGAAGCGTCAAGCATCAGCCTTGCTTGGAGTTACGCTTTTCGTTAGGTTGGTGCGCACACGCGACACACCCGCCTCACACTTAGCCGGAACACGATCACCGACCGTGCCGCTCCGCTGGCCAAAATGGAACCTCGGGGCTTTCAACCCCGCGAACGAGATCGCCGTGGACCTGGGAACGGCGAACACGCTCGTGTATGTGCGGGGAGAGGGCATCGTGTTGAACGAGCCCTCCGTGGTCGCGATCGAAAAGGCGACCGGGAAGATCAAGGGGATCGGGCTGGAAGCCAAACGGATGCTCGGACGGACACCCGACAGCATCCTCGCGGTGCGGCCGCTCAAAGACGGCGTGATCGCCGACTTCGACGTCACCGAGAAGATGCTGCGCTACTTCCTGAAGACGATCATCGATCGTCACGTGTTCCGGGTGCGCCCCAAGGTGATCGTGTGCGTGCCGAGCGGCATCACAGAGGTGGAGCGACGCGCGGTGCGCGATTCGGCGCAGTCGGCCGGGGCGAAGGAAGTCTACATGGTGGCGGAGCCGATGGCCGCGGCGATCGGGGTGGGCCTGCCGGTCGAGACGCCGACGGGGAACATGGTGATCGACATCGGCGGTGGCACGACCGAAATCGCCGTCATCGCCCTGTCGGGCATCGTGTCCGACGCGTCCATCCGCACCGCGGGTGACGAGATGGATCAGGCGATCGTGCAGTTCATGCGCAAGAACTACAACCTCCTCATCGGCGAGCCCACCGCCGAGCAGATCAAGATCCAGATCGGCTCCGCGGCGCCGGTGGGCGAAGAGCGCGAGATGGAGGTGAGGGGCCGCGACCTCGTGTCGGGTATCCCGAAGATCGTGCGTGTGCATTCGAGCGAGGTACGGGAGGCCGTGCAGGAGCCGATCCAACAGATCGTGGACGCGGTGCGACGGGCGCTGGAAATCACCCCGCCGGAGCTCGCCAGCGATATCGTGGATCGCGGCATCGTGATGACCGGCGGCGGCTCGCTGATCCGCGGGCTCGATCAGCTGCTGCAGCAGGAGACCGGATTGCCTATCCACCTTGATGAAGACCCCATGACGTGCGTCGTGCGGGGGACCGGCCGGATCCTGGACGATCCCGAGAAATACCGCAACGTCCTGACCACGTAGCCGCATGGTCCTCGGGGCGGACCGCTACGCCACCCGGGGCGACACGCTCGTCTTCCTGAGCAGCCTCGCCCTCTCCCTGGTCGCCATGAGCCTGCCCCCGTCGATCCGGGATCCCGTCGCGAGCGGCTTGCGGCGCAGCGTGCTGTGGCCGTTCCTCCAGCTGCAAGCCCAGTCTGAAGAGCTCCAGAGTTCCCGGACGCGTCTCGTCCAGGTGACGGCCGAGCGCGATTCGGCGGCGCTCGCCGCGGTGTTCTTGGGCGAGCTGCGCGCCGAGAATGCCCGGTTGCGGGAGCTCCTGGGTTTGCGCGCCCGCCTCGGTACCCGGTTCGTGCCGGCGGAAGTCCTGCACCAGGCCACGCCCACCGATCCCCTCACGGTTGTCATCTCGGCTGGGCAGCGGCAGGGCGTGCGGCAGCTTGCCCCGGTCGTGGCCCCGGAAGGATTGCTGGGGATCGTGAGTGTCACTGACGCGAGTACCAGTGTGGTCGCGACTTGGGCCCATCCGGAATTCCGGGCCAGCGGCATGGCCGCGGACGGCAGTGTGTACGGGATACTCTCCCCGCACGGTGCGCCGGGTCCCGGTGGCTGGCTGCTCGAGCTGGATGGCGTGCCGTATCGTCAGCGGGTGCCGTTCGGCACGGTGATTCTCACCTCCGGCTTGGGCGGTGTGTTGCCCCGCGGCATTCCGGTCGGGACCGTGATCGGCGTCGCGGGTGAAAACGAATGGGAGCGGACCTATCTGGTGCGGCCCGCCGTGCCGCCCGGAGCCGTCACGCACGTGATGGTACTCGTCGAGTCCAATGCGGGCGACCTGCGCTCGGCCTTCCTGCCCGATTCGGGGAGCGTCCAGCCGTGAGACGGGGTGATGCGCTGCGGTTCTGGAGCGTCCTGGCGCTGCTCGTCGTGCTGCAGTTCTCCGTTCGCAGCCGGTTCGGGAACGAGCGGGTGGCGCCCGACTTCCTGCTGTTGGCGCTGCTGATTTACACCATCCGGGCGCGTCCCGGAGCGAGCGCGGCGGCGGGATTCGTCGTCGGTCTCATGGGGGATGCGCTCACGCCGGCAAGCTTCGGCGCGGGAGCGCTGGCGCACGCGATCGTGGGCTATGTCTCCTCGTGGGCGAAGGTGCTGTTCTTCGCGGAGAATCTGCTGGTCAACGGCGGCCTGTTCTTCGTGGGGACCTGGTTGCGCAACCTGATCTTGGCGGTCGCGTCCGGAAAGCTCGCAGGTCCCCAGCTTGGCTGGGAGCTGCTCGTGTGGTCGCCGCTGGAAGGCTTGACGACCGCGGCGGCCGGAGTCCTGGTGCTGATGGTGTTCCGCCAGTGGCTGGCGATCCGTCTGGAGCAGACGTGAGCCGGCTTTCGTCGCACCAATTGGACGCGAAGCTCCGCGGCGCGCGACTGCTGGTCTGGATCGCCAGCGGGGTCATCGTCGCCACCTACTTCCGCACGCAGATTCTGGATCACGGCAAGTACGAGCTGCAGTCGGAGACCAACCGCCTGCGCCTGATCACGCTCCCAGCCCCGCGCGGCGTGATCACCGACCGCCACGGGACGATCATCGCGGAGAACGTCCCCGGGTACACGGTCGCCCTGCTGCCCGCGCCCGAGCCCGAACTGCGACGGACCCTGCGGCGGATCGCCCCGCTCGTGCATCTCGACACGGATGGCATCGAACGCGTGCTGGTGCGCTACCGCCGCGCGCCGTATCAGCCGGCGGTGGTGCTGTCGGACGCGCCGTTCGACGTCGTGTCGGCCCTGGAAGAGCGTCGGCTGACGCTGCCGGGGCTCGTGATTCAGACCGAGCCGAAGCGGCACTATCCCGATAGCGCGGCGGTGGCCCACCTCGTCGGCATCGTCTCCGAAGTGACCGACCAGGATCTCGCCGCACGGCAGGGTGGTCCGCTGCGGCTCGGGTCGCTCATCGGCAAGGACGGTCTCGAGCGTGCCTATGACGACACGCTGCGCGGATCCGACGGCGAGCGATTCGTCGAGGTCAGCGCCCTGGGGTACGTCGTGCGTGAAGCGGGCGCGGCGCCGACGTTGCCGGCCGAGGCCGGCGCCACGCTGCGCACCACGATCGACCTCGACTTGCAGCGCTATGTCGCCCGGACGTTCCCCGTTGGGATGCGCGGGGCGGTAGTCGCCCTGGAGCCGTCGACCGGACAGATCCTCGCGCTCTACAGCGCGCCGGGGTACGATCCGAACGCGTTCGTCGGCGGCGTGTCTCCCGAGTATTGGCGGGCGCTGCAACAGAACGATGCACACCCGCTGCTCGACCGGGCGATCCAGGCGCGCTACCCGCCGGGGTCCACGTGGAAGTTGGCCATCGCGGCCATGGCGTTAAAGCGTGGCGTTGCGACGATGCACACGCGGATGCCGATTCCGTGCCGCGGCGGTCTGCAATACGGCGACCGGTTCTTCCGCTGCTGGAGCGCGGAAGGCCACGGCAGCCTGACCCTGGAACAGGCGATCGCCCAAAGCTGCGATGTGTACTTCTACCAGCTCGGCCTGAAGCTCGGCCTCACGTCGCTCTTGGAGGACGCCAACGCCTGGGGGTTCCGCGCCCGCACCGGGGTGGATCTGCCCGGGGAGCTGGCCTCGCTCTTCCCGAGCGGACCGGAGTATTACGACCGACTCTACGGGCCGCGTCGCTGGACCTCGGCGGTGTCCCTCAACCTGGCGATTGGTCAGGGAGAGAACAGCCAGACGTTGCTCGACATGGTCCGGCTGTATCAGATGCTGGCGAGCGACGGGAAGTCCCGGCCGCCATATCTCGTCCGGCCCACGGCGGAGCCACCCTACGACCTCGAGCTGACGCCCGAGCAGCTGGCGGGCCTGCGACTGGCCATGATCAACGTCGTGGAGCGCGGCACGGGAAGCGGAGCACGGCTGGCGGAGCTCCAGATCGCCGGCAAGACCGGCACGGCCCAGAACCCGCAGGGTCCGGCTCACGGCTGGTTCATCGGGTTCGCGCCGGCGGACAACCCGCAGATCGTGGTGGGCGCCATCGGCGAGGCCGCGCGCCACGGGACCGTGCTGGCGCCCTTGGTGGCGCGGGTCATCGCGCACTACCTCGGTGCCGATACGACCGCGGCCCGGTACCAGTTCCTCCTTCCCAACGATACCGTCCCGCGCGACACCCGGCTGATGGGTGCCCCGCCGATCGACTCCCTCACCGACAGCACGCGTGCTCCAGCGATTCCGTGAGCTCGATCGCCCATTCCTGGGCGTTGTAACGGGCCTGGTCGTCTACGGCCTGCTGATCCTGTATTCGGCCGGGCGAACCGACGTCGCGACGGTCGTGTCGACCATCTGGCTGCGTCAGCTGGCGTGGCTGGCGCTGGGAATCGTCTGCGCGGTGCTCGTATTCCGACTCTCACCGCGGCTGCTGGAATGGGCCGCGCCGTATGTCTATGGGACGGCCGTCTTCGTGCTCCTGCTGACGCTGGTCTTCGGATCCGGTGCGGGAACGGCGGCGGGGAGCAAATCATGGATCACGATCGAAGGACACCGCCTGGGGCAACCGGCCGAGCTCGCCAAGCTGGCCGTCATTCTCATGCTGGCGCGCTGGCTCGCCGAGCGACGCCAGCCTCCGGCGAGTCTTCGGGATCTCCTGTATCCGGGGCTGATCACGCTCGTGCCGTTCGGCCTCGTCGTGCTGCAACCGGATCTCGGCAGCGCCATTGTGTTCGTCGCGATTCTGTTCTCCATGCTGTACTGGGCCGGCACCCGGCCCGCGATCCTGTTGTTGTTCGCGTCGCCTGTCATCGGGCTGCTGGTCGCGTTTTCCACGGTGGTCTGGGGGACGTGGATCGTCCTCCTGTTCGTCTTCGTCGTGTGGATTCGCCCCTACCTGTGGGAGGGGCTGACGGTGATGCTGGCGAACACCGTCATGGGTGTGGTGGCCCTCCCGTTCTGGCGACACCTGGCGCCCTATCAGCAGAGCCGATTCCTGTCGTTCCTCAACCCGGAGGCGGACCCCCGCGCCACCGGGTGGCACATCATCCAGTCGAAGGTGGCCATCGGCTCCGGCGGCTGGTTCGGCAAGGGCTTCACCCACGGCACGCAGAAGCGACTGTCGTTCCTCCCGGCCCAGCACACAGACTTCATCTTTCCAATCGTGGGTGAAGAGCTCGGCTTTGCGGGAGTCCTGGTCGCATTGGCCCTGTTCACGACCCTGCTGATCGTGCTGCTGCGCATCGCGCGACGGGCCACGGATCCGTACTCGAGCTTCTGCGTGTTCGGGATCGCCGGGATGCTGTTCACGCACATCGTCGAGAACGTGGGCATGGCGGTGAACCTGCTGCCCGTCACCGGGATTCCGCTGCCGTTCTTTTCCTACGGCGGCTCTTTCTTGTTGAGCTGCTCGCTGGCCGTGGGGATCGTGCTGCGGGTCGCGTGGGAATCCCGCCGGTCGGGCTATGCCGACATCACGCAATGAGTTAGCGGCCCGGGCCTAGCGCACCGGGGAAGGGGCGGCGAGATTGTGCCCTTCCGCACCCCTCGACCCTGCATGGCATGGTTCAAAAAGGAGCGTAAGCCCCGCACTTCGGAGCGCGTGAAGCTGGAGATCCCAGCCGACGCGTGGGAGAAGTGTGACGAATGCGGGCACATCGACATCAAGGAGCGCTTCGTGCGCGCCTTGAATGTGTGCCCCAACTGCGGGGCCCACCGCCGGATCAGCGCCCAGGAGTACATCGACCTGCTGGTGGACGAGGGCTCCTGGCACGAGCTGGATCAGGGGCTCCGGTCGGCGGATCCGCTGAAATTCGAGAATTACCGTGAGCGGATGCAGGCGGCCATCAAGAAGGCCGGACCGCTGGAGGCCATCCGGTCGGGCTACGGCCGGCTGGACGGTCTGCCGATCAACTTGGGCGTGATGGACTTCGCCTTCATGGGAGGCTCCATGGGATCGGTCGTGGGCGAAAAGGTGGCCCGCCTGGCGCGCCGCTCCATCGATCGGCACGTGCCCCTCATCATCGTCTCCGCCTCCGGTGGCGCGCGCATGCAGGAGGGGGTCCTGTCGCTGATGCAGATGGCGAAAGCCTCCGTCGTAGTCGCCGAGCTCGCCGACCGGCGCGTCCCCTTCGTCTCGATCCTGACCAATCCGACCACGGGAGGTGTCTCGGCTTCCTACGCGATGCAGGGCGACGTCATCCTCGCCGAACCCGGGGCCGTCGTCGGGTTCGCGGGGCCGCGCGTCATCAAGCAGACCATCGGACAGGACCTCCCCGAGGGGTTTCAGACCGCCGAGTTCCTGCTGGAGCACGGTATGGTCGACGGCGTGGTGCCGCGTAGCGAGCTGCGCGAGACCACGGCACAGCTGCTCCGCCACATGGCCGGCCGGGCGCCGGCGGAGGCGGGCGACTGACGCGCTGGTCCTTCCGGGACGCCTGCCGTTATCTGTTTCCCCGACAAGCTGGCCGCATCAAGTGGAGCCTCGAGCCGACCCTGGCGCTGCTCGAAGCCATCGGTCATCCGGAGCGTCAGTTTCCCGCGGTGCACGTCGGTGGCACGAACGGCAAGGGATCGACCTGCGCGTTCCTCGTCGCGGCCCTGCGGACGCGCGGCTTCCGGGTCGGCCTGTACACCTCCCCGCATCTGGTGTCAGTGCGCGAACGGGTGCTCGTCAACGGCGAGCCGATGAGCGAGGAAGCGTTCGCCGAGTGGACCGCGATGCTCGAGCCCCACATCGAGCGCACTGAAGCGAGCTTCTTCGAGGCCATGACCGCGATCGCGTTCGCCGACCTGGCCTCGCGCGATGTGGACGTGGCGGTCATCGAGGTGGGGCTGGGTGGCCGACTCGACAGCACGAACGTGCTCACGCCGCTGGCGAGCGTCGTGACCAAGATCGCGCTGGAGCATACCGACTACCTGGGCCGGGATCTGGCGACCATCGCGCTCGAGAAGGCGGGTATCGCGAAGCCCGGCGTTCCGTTCGTCACCGGGGAACAGGATCCCGCCGTACGGCAGGTGCTGGTCGAAGAAGCGCAGCGGCTCGGCGCCCAGCCGATCGTGCGGGTATCGGCTGGGGAGGCGCCCGAGGGACTGGAATTGGGTCTGCGGGGCGCCCATCAGTGGGACAACGCGTGGGTGGCGCTGGGCACACTCAACGCCCTGCCACTGCCGTTCGGCCCGGTGGGCCCGTGGCTGCCCCCGAGCTTCGCCGAGGCGTATATCCCCGGCCGCTTCGACGTGCGGGGGCGCTGGATCTTCGACGTGGCCCACAACCCCGACGGGATGGCGGTCCTGGTCGCGGCGCTGCGGGAGTATCACCCGCCGCGGCCGCTGCACGCGCTGGTCGGCATCAGGAACGACAAGGACTGGCCCGCGATGCTGGCGGCGCTGTATCCGGCCGTAGACCGGCTGCTGCTGACGGTGGCGCCGTCGGTTCCGGGACCGCAGCGCTGGGCCGAAGGAGATTTTGCCGGAGGACAGCTGCCCGATGTCACGGTGCGCTTTGAGCCCGACTTCGACCGGGCGCTCGCGGACATCCAGGTCGGCGCGCACACGGTCCTCGTGGCTGGGTCGTTCCACACCGTCGGCGATGCGATGGCGCGCTTGCCCGGGTTTGCGCCGATCGGCTAAATTGTTGTGATGCAAGGGAAAGCGCTTCCCGGCTTTCGCGATTTCTACCCCGACGA
>JBGQHV010000113.1:0-10922 GCA_041498155.1 Gemmatimonadota bacterium
AATCGCAAAGGGAGCTCGCGGTACGAGTGCTTCCCCGCGTTGAACATCAGATAGTGCGACGGGCAATTCATCGGCTTGAGCGAGAAGTCGGGCTCGCCCGTCTCCTTGTCCAGCACCAGGAACATGTTCTCCCGGTACTTGCCCCAATGCCCCGACTGCTCCCAGAGGGCCTTGTTGTACATCAAGGGCGTCATCACCTCGTGATAGCCGTCGCGATGCAGCTCCCGCATGTAGGCGTTGATCTCGTTCACGATCGTCGTGCCGCGGCTGGTGAAGAACACCGCGCCCGGCGCCCAGTGATGGAGCATGAACAGGTCCAGCTCGCGGCCCAGTTTGCGGTGGTCGCGCTTCTTCGCTTCCTCGAGCCGGTGGAGGTACGCCTCCAAGTCTTCCTTCTTGAACCAGGCGGTGCCGTAGATGCGCTGCAGCATCTGCCGCCGCTCGTCGCCGCGCCAGTAGGCGCCCGCCGCGTGCAGCAGCTTGAAGTGCTTGATCTTCCCCGTGCTCGCCACGTGCGGTCCGCGGCACAGGTCCACGAAGGGACCGTCGGTATAGACGGAGATCACCTCGTCCGGCCCCAGGTCGTCGATGCGCTCGAGCTTCAGCGGGTCGTCCTTGAAGCGGCGCTTCGCCTCATCGCGGCTCACCTCTTCCCGGACGAACGGGTAGTCGGCGGCCGCCACTTGGCCCATCGCGGCTTCAATCTTCTCCAGGTCTTCGGGGGTGAACGGGGTCGGCACCTCGAAGTCATAGTAGAAGCCGTCTTCGATCGGCGGCCCGAACCCGATGGCGGCGTGCGGGAACAGCTCGCGCACGGCCGTGGCCAGCGCGTGGGCCGAGGAATGGCGCAGCACGTCCAGGGCCTGCGGGTCGCGCTCGGTGAGGATCGCCACGGTGGCGCCGTCGGGGAGCGGGCGAGCCAGGTCACGCACCTCGCCGTTCACGCGGATGGCGATGGCCGCCTTGGCGAGGCCGGCGCCAATGCTCTTGGCCAGTTCCGCCCCGGTGGCGCCGGCCGGCAGAACCTTCGTACTCCCGTCGGGGAGTGTGAGACGGAGGTCGGCGGACGGCACGGTCAGCGGGAGGTGTCGGCCGGCGCCGGCGACTCGACCGAGCCGAAGGACGCCAGTCGAGTGCCATTGCGGAAATACAGCGCCACGCCCCCGGCGATCAGCAGCAGCAGGAGGAGCCAGCGCGCGAGGCGGGTCGACGGGATGAGGTTGGGTTCCTCAGGCATGGACGAATTCTAACGGGACGAGGGACGGGGGACGAGGGACGGGTGGTGCAAGCCCCTCCCTCGTCCCCCATCCCCCGTCCCTTATCTTGTGGTCATGCCGCAACCGTTCGATCTCCCCCCCCAATACGACCCCGGCGCCGTCGAGGTGGGGCTCTACCGGACCTGGATGGAGCGCGGCGCCTTCACCCCCGTGGCCGCGCCGGGGCGCGAGCCGTACGTCATCGTCATCCCGCCCCCCAACGTGACCGGGGTGCTGCACATGGGCCACGGGCTGAACAACACGATTCAGGACGTCCTGATCCGCTTCGAGCGCGCGCGCGGGCGCGAGACGCTGTGGCTCCCCGGGACCGATCACGCCGGCATCGCGACCCAGAACGTGGTCGAGCGCCTCATCGCCAAGGAGGGCAAGACCCGCTTCGACCTGGGACGCGAGGCGTTCGTGGAGCGGGTGTGGCAATTCGTGCGGACGACGGGGAGCACGATCCTCGAGCAGCTGAAGCAGATCGGAGCATCGTGCGACTGGAGCCGCACGCGCTTCACGCTCGACCCGGCCTACACGCGCGCCGTGCGCGAAGTGTTCGTGCGCCTGTGGGAGGAGGGGTTGATCTACCGCGGCCACCGCGTGATCCACTGGTGCCCGCGCTGCCTCACCGCGCTGTCGGACGAAGAAGCGGAGTTCCACGAGACGACGGGCGCGCTCTACTACATCCGCTATCCCCTGACCGACGGGTCGGGGCACGTCACCGTGGCGACGACGCGCCCCGAAACGCTGTTGGGCGATACCGCCATCGTGGTGCACCCCGAGGACCCGCGCGGCGCGCCATTCATCGGGAAGCGCGTGCGGCTGCCGATCACCGGAATCGAGATTCCGGTGCTCGCCGACGAAAGCGTCGAAAAGGAATTCGGCACCGGATTCGTGAAGGTGACGCCGGCCCACGATGCCAGCGACTTCGAGATCGGGCTGCGGCACGATCTCGCGATGCCGCTGGTGATGCGCGAGAACGGGACGATGGGCGATGACGGCGGCGACCGCAAAGGCGACGCGACGCCGCGGGTGCCGCCCGAGCTCGTGGGGCTCGATCGCTTCGAGGCCCGCAAGAAGATCGTGAAGCTGCTCGACGCACAGGGGCTCCTCGCCAAGACCGAGTCGCACCAGCACGCCGTGCGGCGCTGCTATCGCTGCGATTCGATCGTGGAGCCGCGGCTCTCCGACCAGTGGTTCGTGAAAATGAAGCCGCTCGCCGAGCCGGTGCTGGCGGCGTACCACCGGGGCGAGCTGCGCATCGTCCCCGAGCGCTGGCAGGCCACGTTCCTGAACTGGATGGAGAACATCCGCGACTGGAACATCTCGCGGCAGCTGTGGTGGGGGCATCGCATCCCGGTGTTCACCTGCACGCGCTGCCGCCACCAGTGGGCCGACCGCGCGGATCCCGCCGCCTGCCCCAAATGCGGCGGCCCGGTGGAGCAGGACCCGGACGTGCTCGACACCTGGTTCTCGTCGTGGTTGTGGCCGTTCGCCACCTTCGGCTGGCCCGACGACACGCCCGACCTGCGCCGCTACTACCCGGGGCACACCCTCGTCACCGCGCCCGAGATCCTCTTCTTCTGGGTCGCGCGGATGCTGATGGCGGGCTACCACTTCATGGGCAAGAAGCCGTTCACCACGGTGTACCTGACCGGGACGGTGCGGGACACGAAGCATCGCCGCATGTCCAAGTCGCTGGGCAACGGGATCGATCCGCTGGCCGTGGTACGCCTGTTCGGCGCCGACGCGCTGCGCTGGACGCTGATCGCCGGCGGCTCACTCGGCGCCGACGTGATCCTCGATTCCGACGATCTCGCGACGACGTTCGCGCCGGGCCGCAACTTCGCCAACAAACTGTGGAACATCGCCCGCTTCATTCAGGCCCAGCTGCCCGCCGAGGTGCCGCGCCTGTCGGCGCTGGATCCCAAGGCGCTGACGCTCGCCGACCGCTGGATCTTGTCGCGCGCCCAGAGCGCCATCGCCGAAGGGACCGCGGCCCTGGAGCAGTTCCGCCTCGACGAAGCGGCCAAGCGTTGCTTCGAGTTCGTGTGGGGCGAGCTGGCCGACTGGTATGTGGAGACGGTGAAGCCGCGACTCGCAGCCGACGATCGCGTCGTGGCCCAGGCGGTGCTGGCCCACTGTTGGAAAACGGTGCTCGGATTGCTCCATCCGGTCGTGCCGTTCATCACCGAGGAGCTGTGGCAGAAGCTCCCCGGACGTCGCGCCGGCGAGCTGCTCATCCTGGCGCCGTGGCCCACGCCCGATCCGCGGTGGGCGAGCCCGGAGGCCGACGCGCAGTTCGGCGCGGTGCGGCAGGCGATCACGGCCATTCGGAACATCCGGGCGGAGTATCGCGTGCCGCCCAAGGCGCGGCTCGCGGCGGCGATCCGGCCCGCCGGCCACGCGGCGCGCGCGACGCTCGAGGCCGAGCACGAGACGATCCTGCGCCTCGCCCAGCTCGAGACGTTGACCACCGACGGCGAAGCGCTCGAAGGCGCGCACGCCGTGCTCACCGACGGCAGTGAGGTGGTGGTGGCGCTGGCCGGCGCGATCGACCTGTCGCAGGAGTGCCGCCGGCTCTCCGACGAGCTGCAGCGTCTCGACAAGCAGCTCGATGCGCTCGACGCGAAGCTCGCGAACGAGAGTTTCGTGGCGCGCGCCCCCGCCGACGTCGTGGCCCACGAGCGCGACAAGCAGCAGGCGTGGCGCACCCAGCGCGACGTGCTGGCGGCCAAGCTCAGCGCGCTGGGGTGTTCCTGACGCGGGGCGTGGCGCGGGGCGGGATCGCCATCCCACTCGCCCTCGCGTTCGCGGCCGCCTGCGCCAACACCGGCCAGCCGCCCGGCGGACCACCGGACGAAAAGCCGCCCGTCATCCTCGGCGTGTACCCGGAGTCCGGCGCGGTGCTGCCGAATCCGCGCGGCGACGCCGTGATTCAGTTCGACGGGGTGATCGACGAGCAGAGCGGCGGCGGCGGCGGGGGGGGCGGCGCGGGCGCGGTGGCGGGTCTCGCATCGCGCATCCTGCTCTCCCCCACCGCGGGTCCGGTGAACGTCACGTGGCACCGCTCCGCGATCCACGTGAAACCGAAGGAAGGGTGGAAGCCGGGGCGCGTGTACCAGCTCCAGATCCTCCCGGGCATCGCCGACCTGCGCCGCAACGTGATGAAGACCCGGCGCACCATCGTCTTCAGCACAGGCCCCACGATCCCGCACGCCCGTCTGGACGGCATCGCCGTGCAGTGGGTGGAGCAGCGAGCGCTCGTGGGGGGACTCATCCGGGCGCAGCTCCTTCCCGATACCCTGGCCTACCTCGCCCTGGTCGATTCCGCCGGCGGGTTTCAGTTCGACAACCTCCCGCCCGGACGCTACGCCGTCTTCGCGATCGCCGATCAGAACGGCAACCGCATGCGCGACCGCCGTGAGGCGTTCGACTCCGTGCTGGTGACGATCGACTCGAGCGCCACCGCCGTGTTGTGGGCGTTCGTGCACGACACGGCCGGCCCGAAGCTGCGCCAGGTCGACCCGCTCGACTCGGTCGCCGCGCGGCTCACCTTCACGCAACCGCTCGATCCCGCCCAGCCGCCGGAATCGCTGCGGGTGCGGGTCGTGGCGCTCCCCGACTCCACGCCCGTCCGCGTCCGCGGGGTGTTCACGGCGGCGCGGTACGATTCGCTCGCCGCGCAGCAACGCGCCGCGCTCGATTCGACGCGCGCCGCCAACGACACTACCCAGAAACCCGCGCCCCCCCCGGCCGCCGACACGCTGCGCCCCGCCCCGCGACCGGCAGCGGCGGGGCCGCTCGCGCCCGCTCCCGATACGTCGGGCCTGCGCATCATCCTGGC
Organism: Gemmatimonadota bacterium; assembly: GCA_041498155.1. Classification (GTDB taxonomy): domain Bacteria; phylum Gemmatimonadota; class Gemmatimonadetes; order Gemmatimonadales; family GWC2-71-9; genus DASTHG01. Next base: position 5,107 of record JBGQHV010000113.1, read on the forward strand.
GCAGCGGCCCGTGCCCCAGGACAAGCTCGTCCTGCGACTCGATTCCGCGCTCACCCCCGGTGTGAAGTACTACGTGGAGGTGCGCGGCTCGCGGAACCTGAGCGGCGCCCGGGCCGACGGGCACGCCATATTGGTGGTGCCGAAACCCACGCCCGTGCCGGCGCGCGCCGATTCGACCCGCCGCGCGGTGCGCGATTCCACGAAGCCATGACCGACTCCCCCGGCCAGACAGATCCGATAGACCCGCGGCGCCGGCTCCCGTCGGTCGACGCACTGCTCGCCGATCCGGCGATCGGCGCGCTGGCGGCAGGACACCCGCGGGCGTTGGTGCTGCGCGCGGTCCGCACCGCAGTCGAAGCGGCGCGCGCCAACGGCGGCACGGCGCCCGCCACCGGGTGGCCCGCGGCGGTGCGCGCCCAGCTCGAGCGGCTGAGCGCGCCGTCGCTCGTGCCGGTGATCAACGCGACTGGCGTCGTGCTGCACACCAATCTGGGCCGGGCGCTGCTCGCGCCGGCCGCCGTGGAGGCGATGACCGCCGTCGCGCGCTCGTTCACGAACGTCGAGTACGACCTGGGCCGCGGCGCCCGCGGCTCGCGGCACGCCATCTGCCGCGACCTCCTCACCGAGCTCACGGGCGCCGAGGACGCCGTAGTGGTGAACAACGCGGCGGCGGGATTGCTGCTCGCGCTGTCGGCGCTGGCCCGCGACGGCGAGGCGATCGTGTCGCGCGGCGAGCTGGTGGAGATCGGCGGCGCGTTCCGCGTGCCCGATATCATGGCGCGCTCCGGCGCGCGGTTGGTGGAAGTCGGCACCACCAACCGCACCCACCTCGACGACTACGTCAAGGCGATCACGCCGCGCACCCGCGCGCTGCTCAAAGTCCACCGGTCGAATTTTCGCCTGACCGGTTTCACCGCCGAGGTCGCGGCGAACGAGCTGGCGCAGCTGGCGCGCGCTTCCGGCGCGGCGAGCCTGTACGACCTGGGGAGCGGGCTGCTGCTCGACCTGACCCCCTGGGGACTCACCGGCGAGCCGACGCTGCGCGACGCGGTGGCGAGCGGTGTGGACATCGTCGTGGCGAGCGGCGACAAGCTGCTCGGCGGTCCGCAGGCGGGCCTCGTCGTCGGGAAAGCGGCGGCGATCGCGGCGTGCAAGACCGATCCGCTGGCCCGGGCGGTGCGTCCCGACAAGTTCACGCTCGCCGCGCTCGAAGCCACGCTGGCGTTGTACCGGGATCCGGAGACGGCCAGGAGAGAGATCCCCACGCTCCGAATGCTCACCGAGGATCTTGGAGAGATTCGACGTCGCGGCGAAGCGATAGCGAAGGGCGTAGGGGGGAAAGACGTAGAGAAGAAAGCGTCCGCCCAGCTGATTGAGGGATTCTCCGAGGTGGGCGGCGGATCGTTTCCGGAGACGAAACTCAGGACATGGCTGGTGCAGCTGACGGCTGACTCGCTGACGGCTGACGGCTTGGTGGAGCGGTTGCGGGGGGGAGATCCTGCCATCATCGCCCGCATCGAGGACGGCCACGTGGTGCTCGACCCTCGCACCATTCTCCCCGACCAGATCGAGGCGGTGGCGCGCGGCGTGACGACGGCTCTCGGTGGCTGAGTCGCCGCCCGCTCGCGGCGCGGTGTTTCTCGACCGCGACGGCACCATCGTCGAGGATCCCGGCTACCTGCACGATCCCACCGCCGTGCGGCTCCTCCCCGGCGCCGCCCAGGCCATCCGCCGGCTCAACGAGGCCGGGTGGCTCGTGGTCCTCGTGAGCAACCAATCGGGCATCGCGCGGGGACTCTACTCCGAAGCGGACTACCGCGCGGTGGAGCGCCGCCTAGCCGAGCTGCTCGCCGCACAGGGCGCGCGGCTCGACGCTTCCTTCTTTTGTCCGCATCACCCCGAGTTCACGGGCCCCTGCTTGTGCCGCAAGCCCGGGACCAAGCTGTTCGAGGACGCCCGCACCGCCCTGGGCATCGATTTCCGTCGCTCGTGGTTCGTGGGCGACCGGCCCAGCGACGTGGCACCGGCACGTGTGCTGGGCGGAACGGGGCTGCTGGTGCTCACGGGCGAGGGGGAGCGCCACCGGGAGCAGGCGCGGACGCTGGGCGCGCGGATCGTGACCGATCTTCAGACAGCGGTGGACGTTATCCTCGGATAGGGGACGAACCAACCGCAATGTTGTGTCCCCGGGTCGGGGGCCCCAAATTTGGCTGTCGGCAGAGCGAACCGTCCGTCCTCTAGGAGTCGATCCGTGCGTACCCCCCCCATCGTGACCCTGGCGACCCTCGCGGCCGCCGTGACTTCCCTCGGCGCCCAGCAGACCGGCGCCCCCATGAGCCTGGAGACGATCCGCAAGGCGGTCGTCACGATTCACGCGCTCGACGCGGACGGGCAGACGATCGCGAGCGGCACCGGGTTCTTCGTCGCGCCCGAAGGCATGGTGGTCACCGCGGCGCACGTTCTGGCGGACGCCGCCGCGTGCTCGATCGAGCTGTCGGACGGTGAGACGATGCGCTGCACCGTCGCCGCCTCCGACACCACCAAGGACGTCATGATGCTGCTCGTCCCCGGGACGCCGCCGGCGATGCTCCGCTGGGGCTCGAGCTCGACGGCGAAAGACGGCGACGACATCAGCGTGGTCTCCAATCCGCTGGGCCAGCTGCCCGGCACGCTGTCCAAGGGCATCATTTCGGCGTCGCGCGTCGTGGGGGGTACGAAGCTGCTCCAGATCTCGGCGGCGATCTCGCACGGCTCGAGCGGCGCCCCGCTGCTCAACGCGCAGGGACAGGTCATCGGCGTGATCCGCAGCACCATCGAGAGCGGCCAGTCGCTGAACTTCGCCACCGCGACCGATGCGATGCGCAACCTGCAGATGGATCCCGCCGCCGTCGCCGAGGCGCAGAACGTGCTGCACAAGCCGGTGCTCGCCCAGCGTCAGGAGCCGCCGACCTCCCCGACGTCCGCCGCGGGCACGTCGCACGCCATCGCCGTAGGCCAGAGCGTGAACGGCACGCTCACCGACAACGACGAGCTGTATCCCGACACGAGCTACTACCAGCGCTGGTCGCTGTCCACGCGGCCCAATCAGCCGGTGACGATCGATCTCGCGTCCGCGGACTTCGACCCCGTGCTCATCGTGCGCGGCGCCGCCGACTCATCGCTCATCAACGACGACGGCGGGCCCGGGTGCGCGTCGCGCGTCGCGTTCACCGCGCCGTCGAGCGGCCCGTTCACGATCCTCGTGAACACCACGAGCAGCCCGCACCGCCAGACCGGCCGCTTCACCCTCGCCGTGAGCGCCGGCGCGCACGCGCTGGACGAGGCCCATGACTGCCAGGCGAACGTCCCCAACGCCGGCGCGCTCAACGCGATCGCAATCGGCGAAGCGAGAAGCGGCAGCCTGACCGAATCGGATCCGCTCTACTCCGACACGACCTACTACCAGCGCTGGCAGTTCTCCGCCCGCCCGGGCCAGGACGTGACGATCGACCTGTCGTCGCCCGATTTCGATCCGTACCTGATCGTGCGCGGGACGGCCGATTCCTCGCTTACCAACGACGACGGTGGCCCGGGCTGCGCCTCGCGCGTGGTGTTCAGCGCCCCGTCGAGCGGTCCGTTCATCGTCCTCGTCAACACCACCAGCACCCCGATCCGCCAGACCGGCCGCTTCACCCTCACGGTCAGCTCCGGCCGCAAGCCGGTGGACCCGCGCGGCACGCGGGAGAGCCCCGGCGACTGCACGCCCCCCCAGGGGACGCAGCAGAACCTGCGCGAGATCCCCGAGCGCCCACACCGCTAGTGCCCCCGGTTCGCGTCGCCGTGCTCGCCTCGGGCGGCGGCACGAACCTGCAGGCACTGCTCGATGCCTGCGGTCCGGGCACACCGGCCCGGATCACGCGCGTCGTCTCCAACAAGGCCGACGCGGGCGCGCTCGAGCGGGCGCGGCGGGCCGGCATCCCCGCCGTCCTGCTGCACGATCCCGGCGATCCGCGCGAGCTGCTCGCCGCCCTGGCGGACGCGGAGCTCGTCGTCCTCGCCGGGTACCTGCGGCTCGTCCCCGCGCCCGTGGTCGCGCAGTTTCCCCGCCGGCTGATTAATATCCACCCGGCGTTGCTGCCCGCGTTCGGCGGCCCCGGGATGTACGGCCGCCGCGTGCACGAAGCGGTGCTGGCGAGCGGCGCGGCGCAGTCCGGCGCCACCGTGCACTACGTGGACGAGCAGTACGATCGGGGACCGATCATCGCGCAGCAGACGGTTCCCGTCCGACCCGACGACACCCCGGAGACGCTGGCCACGCGAGTCCTCGCCGTCGAGCACGAGCTCCTGCCGCAGGTGGTGCTGGAGCTGGCGCGACGGCTCCAACGAGAGGGAGAATCCGATGAACACGGCGGATAGGCGGGTGGGCCGATGGGCGGATGGTAGACGGCTGCTGCAGGTGGGCGTGTTGATTTCTATTCTATCCGCCATTCCGCCAATCCGCCTATCCGCCCAAGACGTCGCATCGCTCACCCACCGCCTCGCCGCCATGACCGCCGTGTCGGGCTACGAGCGCGCCCTCACCGATACCCTGCTCCGCCTCCTTCCCGGCGCCACCCGCGACCGCCTCGGCAACGTGGTGCTGACGCTCGGCAGCGGCGATCCGCGGCGCCTCGTGTACTGCGGCGTGGACGAGCCCGGGTTCGTCGTGGGCAACGTCACCGAAGACGGCTTCCTGCGGCTGCGCCGCGTGGGCCGTATCACGAGCGGGCTGTTCGATCAGCAGCTCGAGGGACAACGGATCACCGTGTGGGGACGCCAGGGCCCGGTCCCCGGAGTGGTCGCGGTACGCTCGGTGCACCTGACGCGGGGGCGTCCCGCGGCGGGTGAGGCGCCGTTCAGCGTGGACGACGCCTGGGTGGACGTGGGCGCGGCATCCGCCGCGGAGGTGGAGGCGCTGGGCATCGGCGTGCTGGCTCCCGTGGCGCTCGCCAAGCACCCGCACGACTACGGCGACGGGCTCCTCGCCGCTCCGTCCGCGGGCCGTCGCGCCGCCTGCGCGGCGCTGCTCGCGGCCGCGAAATCGAAACCGGTGCCCGGCGGCAGCGTCGTCGTCGCGTTCGCGGTGCAGACGCTGCAGGGCGGGCGCCCGGGCGTGGCGGCGCTCTCGGCGCTGCACGGGCCGTTCACCGCGATCCGCGAAGCGACGCTGCCCCTGCAGTATCGTGAGACGCCCGTCGAGACGGTGTCGCTCGACTCGGTGCGCGCGCTCTCCACGGATCTCGCGAGCTGGATCGGCGAGCCTCGGGCTGCGGCAGCAGCCACGCCCGTGACGTTGCCGGCCCTCGTGACCCCGCCGCACCACGTGCTGGCGAGCTACCCAGCGACCGCGGAAGGCCGGCTCGCCGAAGCGCAGGACGTGGTCGCCACGCTGGTCGAGCGGTACGGCGTCTCGGGCGCTGAAGGTCCGGTGCGCGAGGCGGTCGCCGGCATGCTGCCGGCCTGGGCCGCCCCGACCACCGACAGCGCCGGGAACCTGTGGGTGAAGGTCGGCACGGGCGATCCCCTGGTCATCTTCGTGGCGCACCTGGACGAGATCGGCTACCGCGTGGACTCGATCCGCGCCGATGGAACGCTGGCGCTGACGGTGCGCGGCGGCTTCTTTCCGTCGCTGTTCGAGGGCCAGGCGGCGCTAGTGCACGGAGAAAAGGTCGACATCCCGGGGATATTCCTGCCGCGCGATTCGGGAATGGCCACGGTCCACCAGCCGACCGTCGTGCGCGTGAGCGTCGGGGCCGAGTCGGCGGATGCCGCCGCCGCGCTGGGCGTGGCCGCGGGTC
>JBGQHV010000114.1:0-10920 GCA_041498155.1 Gemmatimonadota bacterium
ATCGCCTCGAGCAGCGCCGATTGCACCTTCGCCGGGGCGCGGTTGATCTCGTCCGCCAGCACCAGATTGGCGAACAGCGGCCCTTTGCGCGGATAGAACTCCTGCGTGCGCTGATCGAACACCATGGTGCCGATCACGTCCGCCGGCAGGAGGTCCGGTGTGAACTGGATGCGCGAGTAGGCGATGTGCAGGCACTCGGCGACGGTCCGCACCGCGAGCGTCTTGGCGAGACCCGGCACGCCCTCGAGCAGGATGTGTCCGCCGGTGAGCAGCCCGATCAGCAGGCGCTCGACCATCGTCTCCTGCCCGACGACCCGCTTGGCGACCTCGTGCGTGATCGCGGCGGCCAGGGCCGCATCGGTGACCGGTTGCGTGCGGGTGGTCATTGCAGCGCCGCCTCCGCCGCCCGCCGGACCGTCGGTTCCTTGTCGTGGCTGTAGAGTTCGAGCAACGCCCGCGCCTCCGTGCTGTGAATGTGACCGACGCCCTCGATCGCCGACGCCCGCAGATGGGGCGTGCGGCGCTTCAGGAAGCCTCCCGGCTCCGCGTACTTGGCGAGCACACCCAGGGCTTCGGGGGCGCCCAGCCGGCCGATGGCGAGCAGGATCCCCGCCAGTACCCCTTCATCTTCCTCATGCTCCAGCCGCCGCACCAGGGCCGGGGTGGCCGTGGGATCGCCCCCGACCCCGATCACCCGCGTCGCCGCGGCTCGCACCGCCGCGCTGTCGTCGCGCAACGCGGCCACCGCCGGCCGTGCGATCTCCTTGCCCCCGATCTCGGCCATGGCGTGGAGCGCCGCCTCCCGCACCGCGTCCATCGAATGTCGCATGAGCCCCGCCAGCAGGGGGATGGCTTCCGGACTCCCGGTCAGCCCCATGAAATGCGCCGCGGTCGCCACGACGGTCGCGTCCGAATCGGCGATCGCCTGCTCCAGCGACTCCATCGCCCGATCCGCGGCGGCGCGAATCGCCGCCCGGTAGGGCTCGCGCAGCTCGGCCGGCGCGGAGAGGTAGGCGCGCAGCACCGGACCGATCGTCACCGTCGCCAGGGCGCCCACCGCGCCGACGAGGTAGCCGCGCTCCGTCGGCGGAATGCGCGGCTCCCCCAGGCGCGACACCATCCGTTCGACCAGCGTCGGCTCAGCCAGCGACTCGCCCACCACGCCGAGCCGCTCCACGGTCGCTTCGTCGGTGATGCGCGAGAGGGCGCGATCGAGCCCGGCGAGGATCTCGGCGACGAGGGCGATGTCGCGCAGCTCGAGCACCGGCGCCACCAGCTCCTGCAGCCGGTCGGCGGATGCCCGCAGTCCTTCGGGACTGTCCGCGGTCAGCAGGGCGCCCACCAGCCGGCGACTCTCCACGTCTGGCGGCAGCGCGTCGGGCCGGAACATCGCCGAGGTGCGCCGTCCTTCGGTGGCGCCGCGCTGCCATTTCGGACCCTCGGCCGAAGGCGAGAGCCGGTCGGAGAGCGTGGGATAGAGCTGGGCCGAGGCCGACGGCCGCGGGGCGGCGGTCCGCTTGTTGGTCTGGACGGTCACCCGGCCGAGCGACGCATCGTCGGGCGGCGTCGTTCCCGTGGCGACCCCGTACAGGGCGAGGATATGGTCGGGTGTCGCCCCGGGATGCAGCTGAATGCCGCGGACGCCGCGGGCGAACAGCAGCGAGGCGAGCTCGGACAGTTGGGCGTTGCGCGGCAGCACGTGCACGCCGCGCCAGTGCATCCCCGTCGCGCCCACTTTCCATTCGACGGTCCCCATCGCGGCCACGCCCGGCAGATTGGTCGCGACGAGTCGCATCGCCTCCTGTACCGCGGGGTGCGTCGGCGGGTAATAGCGCACCAGCCGGAACGCGGTGCCAATCGCGCCCAGACATCGCTCCAGACTCCCGAGCTCGGACATAGGCGGGTTAGCGCTTGATCCGCTCGCCGCGGTCCTCGAACCGGAACACCCAGGTGGCGAATGCCGCCGGGTCGATCGGACGGTCCGGATCGATCGCGGTCCAATCCACGTCACTCCCCGAGGCGCCGCGCGCCGGGCCGGGCCGGTGGTCCGCCTGGCGCACCATCTCCGCGGCTCGCCGGATCCAGAGGCCGAGCTGCGCCGGCCGCAGGTCCACCCAGCCGCGCGGCGCCGCCGCGAGCGGCTCCCGCGTCCCCGGGGCCGGCGGCACGATCACAGTCGAGCCGCGGTAGACCTTGCAGCCGTCGGGCGTGACGATGGGAAGGCCCACCGAGAGGATGCGGCGACGCAGCGGCGCATCCTGACGGATCAAGGCGTGGGCGCGCTCCGACAGCGCGGACGGCTCGATGCCGGCCAACGCGCGCACCGTCGGCACGAGCAGGCCACACAGGTGCGCCTCGTACAGCATCTTCGTCAGCCGCGGCGGCCCCAGCATCTCGTACGCCACCGACTTCCCCTGCTCCCGCTCCAGCGCGTCCAACCGCTCGAGCGCCGCGGCGCGCAGAATGCCGGCGCGGTAGGTCGGTCCGGCCGTGGCGCTGTCCAGCGCCGCGACGATGTCGCGGCCGGTGGGTCGACCCTCGAGCTCGAACACGACGTAGTCGGCGACTTCTTCGGGCGTGATGAATTCCATCTGGCCCAGCGCCGTCACGGTGGCGAATTCGTCGCGGGCGAAGAGACCGTTTTCGCCGGTGTTGATGTACACACCCTCGAGCGGCTTCCCCAGGTCGCGCCAGACGACGGCGCCATTGGCGAACGCCTGGTCCACGGCCACCGGCTCTTCGCAATCGACGAGCGGGATCGCGCGACCCTTCCGCCACACGGGACCCGACCCGATCTCGCGCCAGGCGATCGTGGCCGTGGGCTTCACCTCGATCGTCGCGGGCGCTCCCGGAGTGCGCCCCATCAGAAAGAGCAGCAGCGATTGCGCGCCGGCCACCGCGGACTTGGTCATCAGTGTGCGGCTGGGACGCTCCTCCGAGTGGGTGTAGGGGATGTTGAAGCCCATGCCGCCCGTGCCGCTGGTCCCCACTTTCACGTAGGCCCGGGTGCCGGCGCGCCGCAGCCCTTCGTTCATGAGCTGCGTGTGGCGGATGAGCTGGGGCATGGTGAGGGTGAGCACATGCGCCTCGACGGCCGCCGCGTCGAGCCCGCCGCGCCGCGCCGCCGCCAGCAGCTCGCGGGCGCTCTGGAAGATGTCCTGATAGGCGAACGCCGTCGCCGTGTTGATGCTGTCCACCACGGCATCGGGGGTGTAGCGGGTCAGAATCTGAAACAGCAGACTGCGCTCGAGGACGTCTTCGGTGAGATCTCCGAGCAGATCGTCGAGCACGAGCGCGCGGTGCGCCGGATCGGCGAGGAGTGCGGTCCGCTCGAGGCGGGCCACCGGAGCCGGCAGAAACACATTACCCCATTCCACGTCGATGGCGGCCGACCCGCGAAACGGCTCGAGCGCCCGCGCGGCGTCGCGCGCTTCCGCTTCGAACAGCGCGACGAGCACGAGGCGGCGCGGGCCCTTCTCGAGCACGCGGCGCGCCACGGCGTGGCCCACCAGGCCGCTGCCGCCCAGCAGCACGACCGTCGCGTTACGCAGCTCCATCCGATGCCTCGATGGCCGCGAGCTCGCGGCGTGTAAGCGGCCGATGCCGTCCCTCCGGCAAGTCGCCGAGACGCACCGGCCCGTACCGGGTGCGGTGCAGCCATTCCACTTTGAGTCCCAGGGCCTCGGCCAGTCGCCGCACGATGCGCTGCCGCCCTTCGGCCAGGGTCAGCTCCAGCTCGATGCTGCGTCCTCCCCCACCCGCCGCCGGCCGTACCCGGGCGCTGCGCACGACGACGCGCCGGCCATCGATCGCGATGGGCCGTCCCAGCGCCGTCCGAATCTCGGCGGCGGGCCGCCCATGCGTCCGCAGCAGGTAGGTCCGCTCCACCGCAAATCGCGGATGCATCAGGCGGTGGGCGGCTCCCCCGTCGGTCGTGAGGAGCAGCAGGCCGGAGGTCATGACGTCCAGCCGTCCAACGTACGTGAGCCCCGGCACCTGCGGGAGGAGGTCGAACACCGTGGGGCGGCCCGCCGGGTCCCCGCGGCTCACCACGTAGCCGATTGGCTTGTTCAGGACGAACCAGGTCGCCCGGGCGGCCGCGGGCTTCACCGACGCGCCATCGACCGTAATGCGCTGGCGCCCGGGATCGACGGTCGTCCCGATCGTGGCGACCGACCCGTCCACGCGGACCCGACCCGCGCGAATCAGATCTTCCGCCTTGCGCCGCGAAGTGACGCCCGCGCGCGCCAGGGCGCGCTGCAGGCGCATCGCGGTCATTCGGGCTCGGCCGGCGCCGGCGGACGCAAGCTCACCGACAGCTCGTCCAGCCGCGGCAGCTCCTCCGCGCTCTTCAGACCCAGGATCTCGAGGAACTGGGGCGTGGTGGCGTACAACAGCGGCCGCCCCAGCCCTTCGCCGCGGCTCGTGATCTCGATCAGCCCCCGCTCCACCAGCTTGTCGATCACGGCGCTCGAGTCCACGCCGCGGATTTCATCGACTTCGATTCGGCCCACCGGCTGGCGATACGCGATGATCGCCAGTGTCTCGAGCGCGGCCGGGCTCAGCCGGCGGGGCCGCAGCGCGAACTGGGCGCGCTCGATCGGCTCCGCGTACTCGGGGCGCGTGAGGAATTGCCAGCCGTCGGCAATCTCCACCAGCTCGACGCCGTGATCGGCGGCGGCGAACGCGGCCCGCAGTTCTTCGAGCGCGGCGCGCGTCGCGGCCTCGCCCGCCTCGGGATCGAGCGTCACCAGCTCGTCCAGCCCCAGGGGGCGCGACGCGGCGAACAGCGCCGCTTCAAGCAGCTTCGCGAGGGGATTCACGGCGGATCAGCATCGGAGCGAACGGCTCGGGCTGCGTGATGTTCACGCTGCCGCGTTTGGCCAGCTCCAGAATGGCGATGAACGCGGAGAGCACCTCGACCACGCCCGCGCGCTCGCCCACCACGTCGAGCCACGTGAGCGTTTCGCGCTCGGCCAGGAGCGCCTGGATGCGGGCGGTCGCCCCCTCCACGTCGAGCGGGCGCGGCACGACCCGGTGCAGCATCGGCTCCGGAATGAGGGCGATCACACGCTCGGCGGCGGCGAGCAGCTCGTTCAGCTCGATGGCGAGGGGCGCCGGCGGCAGGTCGGGTCCGGGCGGCTCGAAGCCGCGCCCGAAGCGCTCGGCGCGCGCCGCGGCGGCGCCGGCGAGCCAGTCGACCAACTCGCGGATCTGCTGGTACTCGAGCAGGCGCCGCACCAGCTCCGAGCGCGGATCCTCCCACTCATCGTCGCCCATCCGGCGCGGCAACAGCATCTGCGCCTTGATGCGCAGCAGCCGGGCCGCCATCTCGAGGTAGTCGGCCGCCTGATTCAGTCCCAGCTCGTTGATCGCCGCCAGGAATTGATCCGCGATGCGCGCAATGGGCAGGTCGGTGATGTCGACCTCGTCCTCGCGGATCAGATGCAACAACAGATCGAGGGGGCCGGAGAACTGATCGAGCAGGACGGTGAAGCCGCCCGTGCTCGTTCCCGGCGGGGGCGGAATGGCCGTCACGACGCCAGGACTCCCGGCAGCGCCAGCCCGTTTACCAGTCCCTGCCCGACCCCCAACAATTGCCACGCGGGCCACAGGAAGATCTGAAACACGCCGGGCAGGAAATAGGTGAGCGCCATGATTGGCAGGAAGCCGAGCCGGCCGAACGCCCGGTAGCGCAGACCCGCCGCGGGCGGCAGGAGGTGATAGAACACGTGACTGCCGTCGAGCGGCGGAATCGGTATCAGGTTGAAGAAGGCGAGCACCAGATTGAACGACATCCCGAACCCCGCCATGCGTTGCAGGATCCCCATGGTGACCGTCAGGGATGGCACCCCGCGACCGACGACGCCCACCAACGCGAACGCGCCGGTGAAGACGCAGAAGAGCGCGAGGTTGGTCGCGATCCCCGCGAGCGAGACGATCACATCGCCGCGCACGTAGTGGCGGTATTTCCGTGGATTCACGGGGACCGGCCGGGCCGCGCCGAACGTCCATTTGTGACCCGAGGAGACCCACAACAGGATCGGGAGCAACACCGTCATGAAGGGGTCGATGTGTTTCAGGGGGTTCATCGTAAGCCGCCCGAGGACGTAGGCGGTGTCGTCGCCCTGGCGGTAGGCGGCTTCGGCGTGGGCGTACTCGTGGGCCACCATGGAGAACAGCAGCACCGGGGCCCAGATCAGAAAGTCGAGCGAGATAGCGGGCTCTCGGCCGTTGTTGGTCGGCCAAAGATACCGCCGGGGCCGCGCTACGGTCAACGTTGTAGCGCCTTGACCCCTCTCGACTTACCGTCTAACTTGCGCGCCTCGATAAGGAGATTTCACCCGTGCCGCAAATCGAATCCGCCAAGAAGGCGATGCGCCAGTCGCGCCGCCATGCCGTCGTCAACCGGGCCCAGCGCTCGGCCCTGCGGACCGCGCTCAAGCGCGTGCGCGGCGCCACGACGAAGGACGAGGCGACGCAAGCCTACGCCGCGGCGGTGCGGTTGCTCGACCGGGCGGCGCGGAAGGGGTTGATTCACAAGAACAACGCGGCGCGCAACAAGTCGAGACTGGCGAAGTACGTCAAGACGAAAGCGTAGGGAAGAATCGTAGGGTTTGACGGCGTACCTTTTGCCTTCAGAGCGCCGCTAGTTCCGCTCCACAACTCTCGCAGTACCACTCCGTCGGCAAATTCATCGTGCCGCACTCACGGCATTTCAGCGTGCGCACCGGCTCCGCATCCTCGCTGGCGGGCGCCGCGGCCGGCCCGGGATTGGCGGCCGGGGACTGCGCCGGACGGCTCGCGGCGGGCTCGGACGGCTGGAACTGGGCGCCGCTGCGCCGCCCAAGGGTGGGGGTCGTGCCGGGCGCCGGCGTGGCGATGCCCCGCTTCTCGTCTTCGGTGACCGACTTGAGAAACGCCAGCTCGTCGATCATGGTCGGCTTCTCGGCCGGCTTGGCCTGGTCCGCATTGGACCTGGGCGGTGCGGGCGGCGCCGGCGGGGGCGCAGTCGGCCGCGGCGGCGATCCGACCCGCGGCATCGTTCCCGTCACCGCTGGGGCGGCGATCGTCATCGGGGGCGCCGCGGGCGCCGGGGCCGGCGGTGGGGGTGGCGCGGGCGCCGGCGCGACGTTCGGTCGCGCGCGCACCAGCGACTCCAGCTCCTCGAGCTGCCCGATGTCTTCGTCCACCGAGCCCAGCTCTTCGCGCACCGAGACGAGCTCCGCCAGCGACTCCTTGTGCACCTGCGTCCACTGCGACTCGTCGTACTCACCGACCGCATGGCGCAATTCCGCTTCCGCCAATCGCTCGGCGGCCTGCGTCTCCTTCGCCTGCAGCTCGCGCCGCAGCTCCTTGCGCTGGGCCGCCATCAACCGCGCCGCCTCCGCGTGCACCTTCAGCTCTTCGGTGACCGCGTTGAGGCGTGCTTCGTAGTCGGAGCGCACCCGGCTGCGCACGGTGGAGGGCGCAGCACCACCCGCGGCGTCGATCCGTGCGATCCACGCCTCGTACTGGCGCCGCTCCTCCAGCAACCGCTGGATCGCCGCCGTGCTCTTGCTCGGTGCTTTCGCCATCCCGCTCCCGTTTACGAACGCGCGCGCAACGCTACGAGCTGCGCCACCGCGTCTGGGTTCAGCTCGGTTACCCGGCCCAACTGACGCGCCCCCAGCAAGATACGCGCCGCGTGCTCCAACGTCTCCATGCGGACCCAGGCTTCCTCGAGCGTCCGGCCCACCGTTACCGCGCCGTGATTGGCGAGCAGCAGCGCCGCGTGGCCCTCGAGGTAGGGCTCGATCCGATCGCCCAGCTCCGGAGTTCCCGGCATCCCGAACGGCACCAGGGGTACCGGACCGACTAGGAAAATAAGCTCGGGGAGTGCAAAAGAAGCCAATGGCTCGCCCGCCAGGGCGAAGGCGGTGGCGGCCGGCGGATGCGCGTGGACCACCGCGCCGACGTCGCTCCGGCGCCGCAGGATCCTCAAATGTAAGTCCAACTCGCTGGTGGGGTTGCGACGACCCCGCCGACGCCGACCGCTCCAATCTACTTCCACCATGTCGAGGGCGGCGAGCCGGTATTTCAGTACGCCAGTGGGGGTCACGAGGATGCGGTCGACGCCGGCTCGCGCCGAGATGTTGCCGTCCCGGCCCGCGATGAGGCCGGTCTGCGCCAGGCGACGGCAGCACGCCGCCATCTCCGCGGCCAGCCCGCGCCGCGTCACCGTGGCGTCCCGCTCGTGGGCTCGTGTACCACGCGGCCGGCGACCAGCGTCAGCAGCGCGCGGCCCACCAGCTCTCGGCCGGCGAACGGTGTGTTGCGACTCTTCGAATGGAAATCCGCCGGTCGCACCGTCCACGGGGCCGTGACGTCGAGCACGCACACATCCGCCGCCACGCCGGGCGCGAGCGACCCCCCGGGAAGGTGAAACAGCGCGGCCGGCGCGGTGCTCATGCGCGCCAGCAGCGCGGGGAGCGCGAGGATCCCGCTGCGCACCAGCTCCGTGTACGCGACGCCGAATGCCGTCTCCAGGCCGACGATGCCGAACGGCGCGTCGTCGAACGCCGCCTCCTTCTCGTCGTAGGCGTGCGGCGCGTGGTCCGACGCGACGCAATCGATCACGCCGTCCCGCAGCGCCAGGCGTAGCGCTTCAACGTCCGCCGACTCGCGTAGCGGCGGGTTCATCTTGGCCTGCGTGTCATAGTGCTCGCAGGCGGCATCGGTGAGCGTGAGATGGTGCGGCGTCACCTCGGCGGTCACCGCGAGGCCGCGCTCTTTGGCGCGGCGGATCAGGTCGACCGACCCGCGCGTGGACATGTGACACAGGTGGACGTGACCGCCCGTGAGCTCGGCCAGCAGGATGTCGCGGGCCACCATGATCTCTTCGGCGGCCGCGGGAATCCCTTTCAAGCCGAGCCGCGCCGACACGAGCCCCTCGTGCATGGCGCCCCCCGTGGCGAGCGTGGGCTCTTCGCAATGATCCGCGACCGGGATGCCAAACGTCCGGGCGTACTCGAGCGCGGTCCGCATCAGGTGTCCCGAGACCACGGGCCGGCCGTCGTCCGAAACCGCCACCGCCCCGGCGCCCACCATCTCGCCGAACTCGGCCAGCTGCTCGCCCCGCTGTCCCACCGAGACGGCGCCGATCGGATAGACGCGGGCCAGCCCGGCGCGCACCGACTGGCGCAGGATGAACCCGACCGCCGCCTGATTATCGGTCACGGGATCGGTATTGGGCATCGCGCAGACGGCGGTGAACCCGCCCGCCACGGCCGCCCGCGCTCCGCTCGCCACCGTTTCCTCGTCCTCGTTGCCGGGCTCCCGCAGATGGACGTGCACGTCCACCAGCCCGGGTGCGATGATCGCTCCCGCGACGTCGCGCACGTCCGCGCCGTCGGGCGCGCCGAGTCCCGGTCCGACCGCGGCGATCTTGCCGTCCTGGATGAGCACGTCGCCCACCTGGTCGGTGCCGCGCGCCGGATCGATCACCCGCCCTTGGCGCAGCAGCACGGGGCGCGTCATTCGGCTCCCCCGCCCGTCATCCCGGTCCCCTTCGCCGCATCGGCGAGCTCCGGACGTCCGCCCGCCAGGAGATAGAGCACCGCCATGCGGACCGCCACGCCGTTGGTCACCTGGTTGAGGATCACGCTGTGCGGACCGTCGGCCACGCGCGAATCGATCTCGACGCCGCGATTCATCGGGCCGGGGTGCATGATGGTGAGCCGGCGCGGCGCGCGCGCCAGTCGCTCGGCGGTCACCCCGAAGACGCGATAGTACTCCCGCAGGCTCGGGATGAATCCCTTCTCCATGCGCTCGAGCTGGAGCCGCAGCACGTTCAGGACGTCGGCCCACTCGATCGCCTCTTCGATGCGCCCGAACACCCGCACGCCGAGTGATTCGATGCCGCGCGGCAACAGCGTGCGCGGCCCGCACACCGCCACCTCGGCGCCGAGCTTGGTGAGCCCCCACAGATTGGAGCGCGCGACGCGCGAGTGCAGGATGTCGCCCACCAGGCAGACCTTCACGCCCTCGATGCGGCCCAGCGTGTCGCGGATCGTGAGCATGTCGAGCAGCCCCTGCGTGGGGTGCTCGTGCTTGCCGTCGCCGGCGTTGATCACGTTGGAGCGGATGCGCTCTCCCAGAAACTGGGCCGCGCCGGAGGCGCCGTGGCGGATCACGACCATATCGATCCGCATCGCCTCGAGATTCTTCGCCGTGTCCACCAGCGTCTCGCCCTTCGACACCGAGGAGCCCGACGCGGCGACGTTCACCGTGTCGGCCGACAGCCGCTTTTCGGCGAATTCGAACGAGATGCGGGTGCGGGTAGAGGCTTCGAAGAAGAGATTGACGATCGTCTTGCCGCGCAGCGCGGGGACCTTCTTGATGGGCCGCTCCGACACCTCTTTGAACGGCTCGGCGGTGTCGAGAATCAGACGGATCTGCTCGGGACTCAAGTGCTCGAGCCCGACCAGGTCCTTACCCAGCCCCGGCGTCATGCGGTCGTCACCACGACCACCTCGTCTGCGCCGTCCAATTCATCGATCCGCACGTCCACGCGCTCGCCCGGCCCCACCTTGGCCACCTTCCCCACGATGTCCGCCTGGATCGGCAGCTCCCGCCCGCCGCGATCCACCAGCACGCACAGCGAGATGCGCCGGGGGCGGCCGAAGTCGGCGAGCTCGTCCAGCGCCGCCCGCACGGTCCGCCCCGTGTACAGGACGTCGTCCACGATCACGACGTGCGCCCCCGTGAGATCCCCCGGCAGGCGGGTCTCGCCGATGACGGGCTTCGGTCCGACCAGCTCCAGGTCGTCGCGGTACAGGGTGATGTCGATCGCGCCGCGGGGAACGCGCACGCCTTCCTCTTTCTCGATGATGCGGGCGAGCCGTTCGCCGAGCTCGACGCCGCGGCGCTGGATCCCGA